>DASUWA010000053.1 GCA_036378675.1 Acidimicrobiales bacterium | reverse complement strand
GCTCACGCCGGCGACCTCCATTTCGTCGTCACCGCCCGGTGCGAGAACTATCTCCGCAACCGCCCGGACCTCGCTGCGACGATCGCCAGGTTGCAGTCGTTCCAGGAGGCCGGTGCCGATGTTCTGTACGCCCCAGGGATCACCGATCCGGGCGACATCCGGTCGTTGGTCGCCAGCGTCGACCGTCCGGTCAACGTTCTCGCAATGCCTTCAGTTCCGCCCGTCGAGGACCTGGCCGCGGCGGGGGTGGCTCGGGTCTCTGTCGGATCGGCCTTGGCGAACGTGGCGCTCGGCGCCGTGGTCCAGGCCGCTTGCGAGCTAAAGAAAAGGGGCACGTACGCGTTCTGGTCGCTTGCCGCGGAGGGATCTACCGCCGCCAGGTCGGCGTTCCGGACCTGAAGCCGGTTGATGGCAGCGATAGCCAAGCTGCGCGCGTCGCATCCCTGGGTACTGACGTCGCTGCATGGTTACGAGACGTCCTGGATACGGCCGGACGCGATAGCGGGGTTGACCCTCCTCGCCATCGCGATCCCTGAGCAGCTGGCGACGTCGCGGCTGGCAGCAATGCCACCGATCACCGGCCTCTACGCGTTCATCGCCGGAACAGTCATGTTCGCGCTTCTCGGATCGAACCCACACCTGTCAGTCGGCGCCGACTCAACCACTGCGCCCCTATTCGCAGCGGCAGTCGGCGGGATCGCAACTGCGGGTTCCTCGAGGTATGTGGATCTGGTCGGGATCCTCGCGGTGATGGTCGGACTCTTCGTCGTGCTCGTGGGGATAGCCCGCCTCGGCTGGATCGCCGAGTTCCTCTCCGTACCCATCATCACCGGGTTCCTGGCCGGCATCGCTGTCGTGATCGTCATACACCAGCTTCCCGACTTGTTCGGTATCTCGTCGGCCACTGGATCCAACCTTCACAGGATCAGGTACAGCTTCGGTCACCTTGGCAGTGCGAACGGGTGGGCAGTCGGAATCGGATTGGTTGTATTCGCGACGATCATCGGCTTGGAGAGAATTGACCGACGGTTGCCGGGCGCACTTATAGGCATGGTCGGATCGACTGTCGTCGTGGCTGCGCTCGACCTGAAGAGCCATGGAGTCGCGGTGCTCGGCACCGTCGCACACAAGGCTCCCCATTTTGGGCTGGAAGGCGTCAGCTGGACGGCTCTGGGAAAACTCGCCCCGATCGCGGGACTGGTGGCCCTTATCGTGGTTTCCCAGTCGGCAGCGACCACGCGAGCCTTCTCGGAGAGCGGCAGCTACGACGTCGACGTCAACCGGGACTTCGTCGGCGTGGGAGCGGGCAGCCTGCTGGCCGGTTTGTCGGGATCATTCCCGGTCAACGCCAGCCCCCCACGAACAGCGGTGGTGGAGAGTGCGTCAGGCCGAACACAATTGGCCGGACTTGGCGCGGCAACTGCCGTCGTCGTTCTGATTCCGGCTTCGGGGCTCTTGAAAGACGTTCCGCTTGCGGCGCTGGCCGGAACGTTGCTGTACGTCGCTGTTCGCCTGTTCCGGGTGCGCGATCTGATCTCGATAGGCCGCTTCAGCCTTGTTGAACTCGGTTTGGCACTCGTCACCCTCCTGACCGTGACGCTCGTCGGCGTCGAGCAGGGAATCGGGGTGGCCGTGGGGCTCGCGATACTCGAACGCACACGCCGCACTGCCCGACACAATCTCCACGTCCTCGGCCGAGTCGTGGGAACGACCAGTTGGACTCTGGTCCACAGCGACGAAAGGACGGAGCAAGTCGACGGAGTACTTGTGGTCTTGTTCGCCACTCCGCTGTGGTACGCGAACGCAGATCTCTTCCGGGCACAGTTCCTTAGCACCTTGTCCGAGACGGGACGTCCGATCAAGCTCGTCGTGCTCGACGCCATCGGGATGGCTGACATCGATTACACCGGTGCTCGGGCTCTCGCTGAAGTCCTTGATCACCTGCAGAAGTCGAACATCGCGCTCTACATCGGCCGGGGGAGCCAGAACGTCCGAGAGAGCCTCGTTCGAAGCGGGCTGATGGCACGCATAGGCGAGGATCATTGGTACCCCGTCGTCGACCAGGCAGTCAGTGACTTCGCGCCCGGGCTCCCCGGGGCGGCAGGATGACCTAGCGTCTCGACTGAACCTCTCGGACGGAGGAGGAAGCGTGCTCGCCTGGGTTGTCGACCGTCCTGCGCCAATCGACGACAAGCCACTCAAGGTCGTCAAACGAGACGAACCCTTACCGGGCCCCGGCCAGGTCCGCGTTCGGGTCCTCGCCTGCGGAGTCTGCCGTACGGACCTCCACCTGGCCGAAGGCGATCTGGTTCCGCGGCGTCACGGAGTTACGCCCGGTCACGAGGTGGTAGGAGTGGTCGACGCGCTCGGCGCGGGAGCGAATCGCTTCAAGATAGGCGACCGGATCGGCATCGCCTGGCTGAGGCATACGTGCGGTACGTGCCGGTTCTGCCGTTCAGGCCGGGAGAATCTCTGCGTGTCCCCTCTCTTCACCGGCTGGGACGAGGATGGAGGTTTCGCGGAGTACGCGGTCGTAGACGAGGGGTACGCCTACTTCCTTCCGCCGGGCTTTTCGGATGTCGAAGCCGCACCCTTGCTGTGCTCAGGGATCATCGGTTACCGCGCACTCCGCAGGGCGAACCTCCCACGGTTCGGCCGGCTTGGCATCTACGGCTTTGGGGCATCGGCTCATCTAGCGGCCCAGATCGCGATCAAAGAGGGAGCCACCGTCCACGTTCTGACCAGGTCGGCGGAGGCTCGCCGGCTGGCCCTCGATCTCGGCGCCGCATCGGCGAGAGATTCGACCGACCCGCCGCCTGAACCTCTCGATGCGGCCATCCTCTTCGCCCCGGTTGGGACTCTCGTTCCCGTGGCCTTGGGAGCTCTCGACCGAGGGGGCACGTTGGCGATAGCCGGAATCCATCTCAGCGACATTCCGTCTCTCGATTACCGAAGACATCTCTTCGAGGAGCGGATCCTCACGAGCGTGACGGCCAACACGCGGGCTGACGGCGAGGAGCTGCTCCTCGCGGCGGACCGGCTGCATCTCCACGTCACCACGACGTCGTACGAGCTCGAAGGTGTCGACCAAGCGCTCTCCGACGTGGCGCATGACAGGATCACCGGTGCCGCCGTCATAAGGGTGGGTTGAGCTGCTCGAGTTCGCGGCCGCGCGTTTCAGGAAGCAGCCAGAACAAGCCGGCGGCCACCGCGGCCGGAAGGAACGTGACGGTTGCCGCCAGGGCAAACTGGTTTCGCACGTCTGCGACCGCCCCGAAGGTCACCAGCCCGACCGCGGCGCCGACGACACCCGCTGCTATCCACCAGCCCGCTACAGACCCTCGCACCGAGGTCGGAAAGAGTTCGTTGACGAGCGCGCCGACAGCCGGGGCGAGGATCGAACCGGTCAGTACGCCAAACGAGTAGCCGACGATCAGTGCCGCTCCCGATCCGGAGTAGGCGACGACCGCAAACAAAGCGATGCCGACCATGCCGAATGACGCGGTCGCCCGCCTGCCAATGTTGTCCGCCAACCACTGGCCAACGAACAACCCGATGAGCCCGGCGGCTCCAGCCCCCACCACCATCAGTGCGGTGACGTAGCCGGGTTGGCGAACGATGTTCTCGGCATAGAGAAACGCGAATCCGTTCGCAGGGCCGGTGATCACCGACAAGGTGAACGCAAGAGCCGCGACGACAGCAAGCCGGCGGCGAAAGTTACGGCCCACTCCGCCGAATACGGGGAACCGTCGCTCTCGATTTGCAGCGGCCAGGAACCGGTCGGGCTCTGCTATCCATCGCCTCAACAAGCCGAGACCGGCCAGCGGCACCAACGCGAGGGCGAACAAGCCTCTGAAGCCGAGCCAACCGAGGCCCACACTGTGCGTGATCGCCGTCAGCCCCGCTCCGACTCCGTAACCCGCCGCCACCAAAGCAACCGCCCTGGATCGATTCTCGGTGTCGGTCTGCTCCGCTGCGCAGACCTGTGCCACCGCGTCCGCACCGCTGAGAAGAGGACGACCCAACGCGAAGATCGCAACGAACCACCAGTAGCTAGGGCTCGCCGCTGCGAGCGCGGTCAGCCCCAAGCCACCCGCCAACGTCGCCAGCAGCAGTCGCCGCCGGCCGAATCGATCAGCCAAGGCCGCCACCGGCAGACCACCTAACGACGCCAGGCGGATGATGGCGAGGCCCGCGCCAAGCACCGTTGCCGAGAGGCCGGCCTGCTCTGCGACCGTCGCTCCGTGGGTGACCTGGCCGAACCCCTTGGCAACGTCGCCCAAAGCAGCAACCGCACCAAATTGTCCGAAACCCCCCGCCAGCGCGGCCAGCGCGACCCCGACGGTGACCCGATCGTTCCATCGGTGAAGTCGGAGCGCGGTGGTCACATGAACCTCAGCCCGTCGCCACCGGTCTATGACGGCTTCCGAAGTATCGGGGCGATAGCTCTCGGCCCTCGTGGCGAACGCGCCAGAACGGCAAGTCCAAGATCACCAGAAGCGGCAGGGCGACTCCCGCAGCGCCCACCACATACCAGGGCCAAGCGCCCAGCAACCTCAGCACCGTCCATTCGGTCGGCGGGCTGCTGAGGAACATGTAGTTCGACCCGGTCAGCCAATCGACCGCGCCGACAAATGCCGTGTACGCCGCCGTCACCGCGAATATCCGTCCTATTGCGCCGGCCCGAGGCACCAAACCCATTCCAATCACCAGGAACAAAGCGGCAACCACGATGCCCAGGTGACCCGCCACGTACTCGAAGAAGACGAGGTGGGGGAACCCGGAGCTCAGATCGGGCGTCAAGACTCCTTGCAGCGTTCCCGCCAATCCCCAGAAATAGGTGAGCTCTACCAGCAGAGGGACCCGCCACCAGCATGCGGAGGACGCGACCGGCACTCCCACGTTGCACAGCGCCAAGGGCAGTGAGGTGGAAGCCGACCAGGTTCCGGCCACGACCAACCCGATCGAGTACACCACCGCGTCGGCAAGAAGCAACGACCCGATGATCCGGGCGGCGACCACTCTCCAGGGACCTGGTCTTCGCTTGGCGCCTCTGCACAACAGCACGCACCCGGCGGCCACCAGCACCACGGAGGACCAGTACGGCCCAGCGGAGACGACGGCCGCCATAGCTGTCAGGTTCCTCCTCGGTCAGGTTCTGGGCACATGCATTTCGGGCACATACACCACATACATATAGAAAACTATGGCTGCGGTCCGGTCGCCCGGAGAGGCGAATGTCCTATCTCAGTGAAGCGCAGGGAAGTCGGCGACACACAACGCGGAGCGAATCCCGTGGCGCGTCCTTCAAGGGGGCCCGGGCGAACGCCCTAAGAACCGCTCTCCTCATCTGCACAGCGGCGGAGCTGGTGGAGGTTTACCGTTCCAAGCCCTTTACCTGGTCAGCCGACCTGGTTGTGGCCCTCGCCCTGTGCGCGTTGATCGCGACCGTCGCGATCCAACGCTTGTCGCACTCCACTCCCGCGATCGTCGCCCGTCGGTCCAGAGGACATGAGGCATCGACCGACGGCCGCCGGCGGCGGTGGCTGCTCTGGGTGGCGCCGCTCGGGGCCACCGCTGGATGGGAGTTGTTCTGCTACACCGCTTCGCCGCGGTTGGCTCATCCGACGTTGAGCTCCGTGCTCGACGGCGTTGACGGGAGCCCCGCCGGAAGAGCAAGCGCGTTCGCAGGGTGGGCGCTCCTCGGCTGGTACCTGGTCACACGATGAGCTGGCGATCGACATCGTTCATCGTCTGGGCTGCAGTCGGGCTCGCCGTGCTCGGCACCCAGGTGACCGCGATCGCGTCTCGCGGCCGCCTGCCTACCGCCGACGCTCTGTTCCGCGGGATCACGAGTACCCGGCTCGGGCGAGCCGGGTTACTCGTTGCTTGGATGTGGCTCGGCTGGCACAGCTTCGCCCGATGAGCGAACCGGTTCAGTCGGCGGCCGCGACGGTTTCCGCGGCGGATGGCTCGATCGGCGCGTCGTCGATGCCACCCGTCTTCCGCTTCGAGAAGGCCACGCCGGCGAGGATGACGACGGCGGCGCCGGCTGCGATCACGGAGCGCACGGCGGTGTGGTTCTGGAGGCTGATGATGGCCGGCAGGATGAGAAGGCTCACCAGGTTCATCACCTTGATCAGCGGGTTGAGGGCCGGCCCGGCGGTGTCCTTGAACGGGTCGCCGACGGTGTCGCCGATGACCGCCGCCTTGTGAGCCTCGGAGCCCTTGCCCCCCTCGTGTCCATCCTCGATGTACTTCTTCGCGTTGTCCCACGCGCCGCCGGAGTTGTTGAGGAAGTTCGCCATCAGCTGACCGGTCAGGATGGTCCCGGCGAGGAACGCGCCGAGGGCAAGGTCACCGATCCCGAAGCCGACCACAACCGGCGACAGGACCGCCAGCAGGGCCGGCGTCGCCAGCTCGCGTTGCGCGGCGGCGGTGCAGATGTCGATCACCCGGCCGTACTCGGGGCGCTCGGTGTAGTCCATGATCCCGGGATGCTCGCGGAACTGCCGGCGGACCTCCTGAACGACCGTTCCAGCGGACCGTCCGACCGCCCGGATCGCCAGCGCCGAGAAGAGGAACGCGATCGATCCGCCGATGAGCAGGCCGATGAACGTCTTGGGGTTGGCGACGTTGATGATGGTCTGCGACACGGACGTGAAGAGTGCGTTGCCGGACCCGGTTATGCCCTTCGCGTTCTCCGAGATGGTCTGGATGTAGCTGGCGAATAGGGCCACCGCGGCGATGACAGCCGAACCGATCGCGAATCCCTTCGTGATCGCCTTGGTGGTGTTGCCGACGGCGTCGAGGCTGACCATGATCCGCTCGGGCTCTCCCTGGAACTCGCCGCTCATCTCCGCGATGCCAGCGGCGTTATCGGAGACCGGGCCGAAGGTGTCCTCGGAGACCACGATGCCGGCGTTGGACAACAGCCCGAGCCCGATGAGCGACACGAGGTACAGCTCGTACTGAATTCGGCCTTGACCGAGCGCGATCCCGACCACGATCGCGATGACGATCGCGATGATCGCCGGGACAGCCGATTCCAGGCCGGCGCTCACGCCCGAAAGGACGGTTGTGGCGGGTCCGGTACGAGCCGACTGAGCGATCTCCCTTACCGGCGAGGTTTCGGTCGACGTGTAGTACTCGGTGATCCGGCTGACCACCTGGCCGAGGATGACCCCCGTTGTCACGGCCCAGAATACGCGCCAGTTGTGGACGTACAGCCCGGCTACGAGCGCCGTGCCTCCGACCGTCAGGACGGCGGAGGTGAGCAGCCCTCGGTTGATCGGCGCCATGGCGGTGCGGTCCTTGCCCGAGGCGCGGACGACAAAAACGCCGATGATCGAAGCCAGGATGCCTATGGCCGGAACGATGAGCGAGAACACCAGGCCGACTTGACCCTTGGTCGGGAAGGCGGTGTTGGCGAGGATGAGGGTCGCGACGAGGATGACGATGTAGGACTCGAACAGGTCGGCGCCCATGCCTGCGCAGTCCCCCACGTTGTCGCCGACGTTGTCGGCGATGGTCGCCGCGTTGCGGGGGTCGTCTTCGGGGATACCCGCCTCGACCTTGCCCACCAGGTCGGCTCCGACGTCAGCTGCCTTGGTGAAGATGCCGCCGCCGACGCGCATGAACAGCGCGAGCAGCGAGCCGCCGAATCCGAATCCGATGA
This sequence comes from Acidimicrobiales bacterium, assembly GCA_036378675.1. NCBI lineage: Bacteria > Bacillati > Actinomycetota > Acidimicrobiia > Acidimicrobiales > Acidimicrobiales bacterium. The sequence continues at coordinate 44,389 of DASUWA010000053.1, read as the reverse complement.
GGGTAGCGGTCGCGGTGTTCTGGGCGAGCATCACGATGATCGTCGCCCCCAGCAGGCCGAACCCGACGACGAAGAGGCCGGTGATCGCCCCAGTCCTGAACGCGACCTTGAGCGCCGCCGGGAGCGAGCCGTCACGGGCAGCCGCGGCAGTCCGGACGTTGCCGCGGACCGCCGAACTCATGCCGATGTACCCGGCGAGGCCGGACAGCGTGGCCCCGACCAGGAAGGCGATCGCCCTGAAGAGCCCGGAGAGCCCGTACGACAGGACGGTGTGCTTGGTCGTGACCCCGTTGACGGTCACCGTCCGGGTGACCCTGCTTGCGGTGACGAACACCAGGATCGCCAAAGGGACGACGATGATCCCGATCACCCGGAACTGGCGAGTCAGGTACGCCTGCGCACCTTCCTGCACCGCCTTGGCGATGTTGATCATCGAAGGCGTCCCCTGATCGGTGGCCAGCATCGATCGTAGGAGCAGGAACCCGGTGGTGATCGATATCACCGCGCACGCGGCGGCAAAGATCAGCCAGGCCCACTCGGCGTTGTGGAGGTGGAACGGCTGATAGCCGCCCTCAGCGATGAGTCGCATGACTCAGACGGTTTCCTTTCTCCTCTTCTGCTTCACGTTTGTGTTGTTGCTGGTGTCGGGCAGCCGGACCAGGATCTGGCGGGCTACTCGCTCGCCGAGGGTCCGGTCGTGCCCATCGACCGCAACGACCAGTGGGCCGTCGAAAGGGTGCTTCTCTTTGACCTCGACCTCGACGCCGGGCCGCACGCCGAGGCTGTCGAGAAACATCGCCACGTCGGGGTCGGTCGAACCGGGGAGGGCGACGGTCGCTCGCGTTCCCGGTTCGAGGTCGTAGAGGGCCGGCATAGCCGGCAAGGTCTCCGTACCCGTCCCCGGGATCGGGAACCCGTGCGGGCACGTCGCCGGGCGGTCGAGCGCTACGAAAAGCCTGTCCTCGACCTCCTGTGGCAGCTGGTGCTCGAAGGTGGGCGCCAGCCGGTCGGCCTCCGACCAGCTGTAGCCGAGCATGTCGGCGAGAAAGCGCTCGACTATCCGGTGACGGCGAACGACGCTCATGGCCCTTCGCCGGCCTACCTCGGTCAGCTCGACCCCACGGTAGGGGGTATGCACCGCCAGGCCCCGGTCGGCGAGCTTCTTCACGGTTGCGGTCATGGTCCCGGGGGAGACCCTCAGCGAGGTTGCGAGGTCCCCCGTCCGCGCCCCGCCGTCGGAACGAGGATCAGACGTGAGGCGCCAAATTGCCTTCAGTGTCTCGCGTTCGGACTTCGTGAGGGCCGCATCCATGGTTTCGTGGGCGGCGACGGTAGTTTTTTGGGGCCCCGAAAGTCAAGCGGCGGTGGTGCCGTAGCGCCGCCAGATGTCGTTGCATTCCTCGCAAATGGCTTCTGGCACGACGCCGACTTTCATGCCCACCGCGAACATCTTGCAGGCCAAGCAGATGCCGAGGCCGGCCTCGAGGGCAGCGGCGGCGAGCAACACGGAGAGCACCTGCTTGGCGGCTCGCGGTCGTCCGAACCCGTAGTGCAGCAGCAGTGCGGTGGCGGAAAGGGTGAAACCGATGGCCTGGGCAAGTCGCTTCGGGGGTCCGGGCGAGAACCGGTGCACGATCGGAATCTTCGGGGTGACCAACTTGGTCGCGAGCAGACCCAGCGGGCTGAACTTCGGACCGGAGGCCACCCGCGCGGCGAAGCCGTAGGCCAACGGGAAGAGCAGCCACGGCTGGTCGAATGCCAGGGCCGTCCCCGCCATCCCGACAACGCCGCCGGCGACTACCCGGGCGGATGTCTCGTTGACGGGATTCGGAAACGAGAAGAAACCGGCCATGACAAGCCTAAACCCTACCGGGCTGGTCGGGATTAACGGGGCGGTGGGCTCAGCCGTCCTCCGACGTGACCACCCTGAGGATCTCAGAGGTCTGGTCACCCGTTTCGGCTGCCGGGCCACCGAAAAGGGTCATCCACACCGCAGTCCCGGTCTCGCCGGGCTCGAACCGCACGTCGTCGACCAGGTTGCGAATCAGCGGGATTCCCAGCCCCCGCTCGAAGTTCAAACGGTCCGGATCGGTGACAGGCGGATGGTCCGGCAACTGCTCAGGGTCGAACCCGGGGCCAGAGTCGGCGATACAGACCTCGAATCGTTCCGGCGCTTCCCACAGGCTCACCACCACAGGTGCGTCGTGCCCACTCGAGAGGTTGGCCTCGATCGCGTTCGTGCATGCCTCGGAGACCGCCAGCTTCAAGTCGTCGATCCGCTCGTCCGCCAAATTCCGCCTGGCCGCCGCCAGCGACGCCACGACCAGCCGGACTATTGCGATGTATTCCGGCCTGGACGGGATCGACAGCTCTAGCGACAGCTCCATTTGGCGTGCCTAACCGGTCGAGAGCCGCCTAGCTGGCGGTCGCCTCGTCCACGGTGGACGCCATCCTGAACACCGAAGTGAGCCCGGTGATTTCGAACACCTTCAGGATCCGGCTCTGGCTGCACACGATGGAGAGCTCGCCGTCATGGCTGCGCAGCCGCTTCAGGCCGCCGACTAGAACCCCCAGCCCGGTGGAGTCGAGAAAGTCCACGCTTTCAAGGTCCACCACGATCTGGCGGTGACCCTGGCTGACCAGCTCCACCAAGCGCTCCCGCAGACGCGGTGCGCTGTAAACATCGATCTCACCCTTCACGGACAAGACCGTGTAGGGCGCTCGACTTTCGTCTACTTCGAGCCCGAGCTCCATGCAGGTTCCTTCCGGGTTTGAACGTTGACAAAAACCTTAGCGACGGTGGACCGGTCCGTGGAGCGCAGCCGGCGGCGACTCACGTGGATTGGAGTCCCCGCTGATCGATCGCCTGCCGGGCGGCGACGCGGGCGGCCGCTCGTCGGAGCTCGTCGCGGACGTACCACGCGTGGATTGCCAGTGACAGCGCGATGACCGCAAGCGCGATCTCGGCGACCGAGTTGACGTTGCGGACGGGCTTCGGCGGGGGCCGCTCGGAAGTCCCGGTCGCCTCTGCCTGAGCACCGGCGAGCGCTGGATTGTCGGCGTAAGGAAGGTTGGGACTGCCCTGGGTCACACCAGGCTCGCCCTCCGGGGCGTTTGCAGTGGTCGGCGCGCGACCTGCAACGCCCGTCGGGCTGATGAACGACGGCATTACGCCAGCCGCCGGGATGGGCGGGATGAAAATGTGTACGGCTGGCTGGTTCCCGCCTGCGCTTCCTGCGCTTCCGGCATTTCCACCCACGGCGGCGCCCGCCACGCTCGCCACTGCAGTTGCGGGGAGCGACCGGATGACGTGCGCGGCGGAACCGTCCTGCCCGAAACGAAGGGCTTCGACCTGGTACCTCCAGGTGCCGGGCCCGGGGTTATCGGAAAAAGACGGCGGCGACGCGCACGGGTGCCCCGCTCCGGGACCGAAGCCATTGATGCTGCAGGTATAGATGTCCTCGGAGTTGCGAGTGACGAGATAACCGACCAGGTCGGGTTCCGGGCCGGCCTGCCAACGCAGCGTTATCGTCCCGCCTTGTGTGGACGCGCTCAAGTTCGCCGGAACGGCCGGAGCGGCGGCGATCTCGACCTGCGACGGCGTGTAATTCGCCGATGGAGTGCACGAGTTGGTGCTTTGGCCGGCGCACGGGCTCACCTGGTAGGTGCCGTTGAGAACCCACGGATTGCCGTCCGCTCTGTAGTCGATCGACTGTGGCCAGCCCCAGCACAGGCCCCCACCGCACGAAGCCGAGTTGGATACCTGAAGGAGGGTGGGGGGGTTTGCGCTTGGCACCGGCGAGGAGCGGCCGGGCTCGGATACCCACGAAACCTCAACCGCCGTGACGTCCGTGCCGCCGGGGATGTTGACCTGAAGTTGCGATGGGTCGACGCCGCACGCAGCTCCCTGTCTCGGAGGATCACACGGTGATAGAGCTACGTTGAGGGGAGGCGGAGGCGATTGCGGGGTGGTGGTGCTCGTGCCCGACGCGTACGCCGGTCCGGCAGCGGCAACGACGGCCAAGCCGATTGCGGTCATCGGTGCGCCCGCAGCCCAAGCGACCAGTGCGACGCGGCCGAGGATTCGGCGCCGGCGAGCCACCCGGACGCGGAGACCGCCCGAATTGTCCGCGCTCACGTCGCCAGATCCGAGCTGACCATTGCGGCCTTGATGATGAGCCGGTGAGACGCGGAGCCTTTCGGGTGGCACGCGGAGAGGGTGAGCGTGAACTGTCCCGGGGTGTTCGCCACTACCGACCAATCGGTCGGAAGCACCGCGAACGGAGCCTGGCTCACACGGTAGACGCAAGCCCCGATCGGCGTCTTGAGGATGATCTCGTCGCCCGGTGCGAGCCGGTCGATATTGGCGAAGGGCTTCCCGTAGGTGGTCCGGTGACCGGCGATCGCCACGTCGCCCACGTTGCACGGCAGCGGAGTCTCGGGGTAGTGCCCCGCACCCGCCTTCAGAGAGGTTTCGTCGATCCCCTGCACGACCACGACGTTGACGCCGAGCTTGGGTATTTCGATTCGCGTGAGGCTCTGGCCCGACTTCAAAGCTCCTGCCAGGTAGGCCTGCTTGGTGGACGAGGTGCCGAGCTCCTTGCTCAGCTTCCCTTGCAGCCCGTTGTGTACGAAATCGGTGTAAACGGGGAAAGCGAGGAAGACGACGGCTACCAGGACGAGGGCCGCTCCGGCCGCGGAAAGGCCTTTGCGCGCGCCCTGCCGCTGGACCAGCCAGTCCATCAACCTGTCCACGTCGTACCCCTATGTCCCTTCTGTCCGGCCACGTCGCCGCCCCTCAACAAGTTAATTCGACATTTCCGTGCGATTACCTCGCCCCCCGGCTAAAGCCAAATTTCGGCGATACCGACACCGCAGTGGTGGACGGTGACCATAAAGTGCGCGGTATGGAGGCGGCGTTCTTCGACCTCGACAAGACCGTCATCGACCGGGCCTCGATCATGGCGTTTGCCGGTCACTTCCGCAGGGAAGGCCTGGTCAGCAGGCGTGCCCTGGCCAGAGGCGCCTGCAGGCAGCTCGTCTACCGCCACCGGGGAGCGGGCGCCCGCCGGCTCGAGAAGGTTCGCCGCTCCGTGCTGGCGGTAACTCAGGGGTGGGATAGCGGCCAGGTGAGGGGGATCGTTGTCGCGGCCCTCGCCGAAGCGGTCGATCCGATCACTTACGTGGAGGCGCGCGAGCTGATCAGGGATCACATTGCCCGGGGCCGGCGGGTCTATCTGGTCTCGGCGGCTCCGGCTGAGATCGTGGAGCCGATCGCCGAACGGCTAGGGGTGCACGAGGCCGTGGCAAGCGTCGCGGTCGTCGACGATGACGGCCGCTACACCGGCGAACTTCACACCTACGTTTACGGCCCGGCGAAGGCTGACGCACTGTTGGAGATCGCCGAACGAGACGGAATCGATCTCGCCGCCTCGTACGCGTACAGCGACTCCGCTACTGACCTGCCGATGCTCGAGACCGTCGGGCACCCGATCGCAGTGAACCCGGATCGCCACCTTCGCCACGTCGCAGCCGAGCGGGAGTGGGAGGTGCTCAACTTTTCTCAGCTACCGAAGCCGGCAGGTGCCGACGATATTGCGGTGCCGGAGGAGGATGCGGTCGTGGAAGCGGCCGACATGGCCCGCCGGCGCCATGGTCGCCGGCGCGTATTGACGTGGGGCTCGGTTGCGGCTGCCGTGGCCGCCGCCGGCGGGGGCGCGACGGCCATCGCGTGGCGGTCGTATCGTTCACAGCTCGGCGAAGCCTGACGGCTGGGATAACGGCTTGGACATCGGTCGCTCCCCGGCCCAAGTGGGTCGAGAAAATCGATCATGGTCGATTTTCCGTAGCCGGCTGGCAGATAGAGGGCCGACGGAAAGGAAGTTATTCCGCCAGCAAACCCTCGAGCTTCAGGACCGTCGCGGATGCATCCTGAACCGCTTGGCGGTTGGTAAGAAGCGATTGCAGGACTGCTTCGCCCTCGGTCCAGTCCCCGATCACATCGGGACCGACGATGTCGAGGGTGCGAAGGACAGAGGCGTCGGCGACGGGCCCTGCGAGAGCGCGGTGGTTGCGGTACGACACGTGGACGCGGGCCAGGGCGACGCGGAAAAGGCCGGCGAGGCGCGGGACGGTTGGTGGCACGTCAGCCAGGGCGGACACCACGGCGGCGACGGAGGGCCCAGGCGGCGCTACAAGCGCGTCTCGGTCGACATCGTCGAGCACGGGTAGGCGATCCCACCACTGCTCCGCCCGCCACGCGTGATGCTGGCTGTGCCGGTCGAGCATCAGCTTCACCTCCGGCTCAGGAGTTGAAGCCACCCAGCCGCCGGTTATCTCGAACAGGCGCCGCTCGACCCAACAGTGACCGCCGGCGAGGCGCGCGGAGTCCTCGAGTGTGAGCGACACGGTTCGGTCGTTAGGTTTCGGCGGCCGGCGGATGCGGAACCAGACCGCGATGAGCTACCTCGAAGAGCCTGTCGTACACCACGTCGACGGACCCGAAGGGGAACTCGGGCTTGGAGATGACCAGTGAAACCAACCCGTGGATCATCATCCAGAGCATCTTGGTGATCTCGAGCGGATCGTCGTGGGACGCGACCTGCTCGGTCGCGATCGCCGCATCCACATCTTCGGCGACCGGGACGAGACCGGCAGTGTCAGCGAGCCGCTCGTCGACGAATCGGTCGGGAGTGTGATCGGGCCTGCTCATCATCAGGATCCGGTAGTGCTCCGGGTTGGCGAGACCCCAACGCATGTACGCGTAGCCACGCCGGCGGATGCGTTCCCACGGATCGTCCACGCCCTCCGCCGCGTCGGCCATCGCCTGTTCAAGCTGCTCGGCGTGCCGTTCGCAAACCGCGAAGACCAGGTCGTTGCGGTCGGCAAAATGCAGATAGATCGAGGGCGGAGTCACCCCAACGGCGGTAGCTATCGCCCGGATCGATAACGCCGACTGATCGTTCGTCTCGATCAGGATTCGCTCAGCCGCAGCGAGGATCTCGTCCCGCAGCTGCTCTCCTTGTCCCCTCGGGGATCTTGCCCGCCGGGGCACGCTCACGCTGACAGCCGAGACGTTCACCCCAGTAAGTGTACTTGGCAGGAAGCCGGCGGCCTACCGGTACCGGTTGGTAATCGGCATGCGCCGATCGCGTCCGAATGCCTTCGGCGTGACCCTGACACCAGGAGGGTTCTGGCGCCGTTTGTACTCCGCGAGGTCGACGAGGCGAACCACCTGCCTGACTATCTCCGGGTCGTATCCGGCGTCCACGAGCTCCCCGGCTGTGAGATCACCCTCCACGTAGTCCATCAACACCGGGTCGAGCACTTCGTAGGGGGGAAGGCTCTGGTCGTCGCGCTGGTCGTCGCGCAACTCGGCGGACGGTGCTTTGGTGAGGACGTTCTCCGGGATGACCGGCCGCGATCCGTTGGCGTTACGCCACTCACAAAGCCGGTAAACGAGAGTCTTCGGAACGTCCTTGATCACGGCGAACCCGCCGGCGGTGTCACCGTAGAGAGTCGAATAGCCCACGGCCGTCTCGCTCTTGTTGCCGGTGGTGAGGACGAGCCACCCCATCTTGTTGGAGAGTGCCATCAGGAGCACACCGCGGATCCGGCTCTGGAGGTTCTCTTCGGTGAGGTCCTCTGCGCGCTCGGCAAAGCTCGGATGCAGCAAATCAAGGAACGCCGAGTGAACCGATTCGATGGCGATCGACCGAAAGTCGATCCCGAGGTTCGACGCGAGCTGGGCTGCATCGTCCGACGAGGACGCGGATGAGAAGCGAGATGGCATCGTTACGCCGTGAACATGGCTGGAACTAAGGGCGTCGGCGGCGATGGTTGCAACCAGCGAAGAATCGATCCCGCCGGAAAGGCCGATGACCACATCCGAGAATCCGTTCTTCAGGACGTAGTCACGGGTGCCGGTCACCAAGGCCGTGTACACCTCCGCCTCGTGATCCAACGTTTGCGCAAGGGGAAGAGGCAACCGCTCGGACTCGCGCCCATGGCGAGGCTCCGCGGTGACCTCGAGGACCGGTAACGGCGACGAGGTCACCCTTCCTCTCGGATCGAGCAGGCGCTTCCGGTATACGGGCCGGACGTCGATGTCGACGACCGCGATGTCCTCGACGAACTGAGGGAGCGAAGCGATGAGACGGCCGTCGGCGTCGAAGATGAGAGACCCCCCGTCGAACACGAGCTCGTCCTGCCCGCCGACACAGTTGAGGTATACGAGTGCACAGCTGCTGTCTGCGGCGCGCGTCGCGAGCATTTGCTTTCGCTCCTGAACCCGGTCCATGTAGTAGGGGGACGCGTTGATATTGACGATCAGCTCCGCGCCCGCCGCAGCCTGCTTGGCGATCGGCCCTGTCGGGCTCCATGCGTCCTCGCAAACGGAGACCCCAACCCTCACTCCCCCGATGCCGAAAAGCTGCGCTGCCCCGGTTCCCGGCGCGAAGTAGCGCTGTTCGTCAAACACCGCGTAGTTCGGCAGGAGCTGCTTGTGGTACACGCCCCGCACCTCTCCGCGGGCACACACCGCAGCCGCGTTGTACAGGTCCATCTGCTCGTCCACGAAACCGACGACGGCAACGCATCGCTCGGTGGCTGCAGCGACCTTGGCAAGAGCCGCGCAGTTGTCCGCGACGAACCCCGGTTTGAGCAACAAATCCTCCGGCGGGTAGCCGGTTATTGCCAGCTCGGGGAACACGGCAAGGTCGGCGCCGGCGTCCTCAGCTACACCAAGGGCGGCGATGATCCGCTCGGCGTTGCCGCCGAGATCACCGACCACGGGGTCGATTTGCGCCAACGCGAGACGCAGGCGGGTCACCAGATGAGAGTACGTCGGGATCCGGTGTGACCAATATCACCAGCAATCCGATATGACACCGTTTCATAGTGTTCTATGGTAATCCATTGCTAGAGGCTCGGCCGATGTCTCTGCTCGAGTTGCTCCACACTGGTTGCGTGGCCACGTGGACGCCCACGGAACTGGACGAGGTCGAGAGGAGCGCCGACCCGTCCGCGGCTGCGCTGCTGCTCGACCGGGTGGCCACAGCCCATGAAGGCGCCGTCGACCGGATCGCCTCTGACGGGGACCTGCGTGCAGGTTTGGTCGCTATCGCCGCGGCCAGCCCCTGGTTGGGGCGGCTGTGCGTCACCGACGAGTTGGCGATCGAGGTTCTCGCCAACCTCGATCAGCCTGTGGATCTCGAATCGGTGGCCGGCGACGACGGCTACCGCATCGACCGGGCGAAACGGCTGGAGACCCTTCGGATTGCGGCTCGGGACCTGATCGGCCTGGACGGTCTCGAGGCGGTCGGATCCAATCTTGCGTCGCTTGCCGCCGAGGTCCTGGACATCTCCTGTCATGTCGCCGGCGTTGACGAGGACCTCGCCGTCATAGGGATGGGAAAGCTCGGCGGAAGCGAGCTCAACTACTCGAGCGACGTCGATGTCCTGCTCGTCGGCAGCTCGAGGCAACCCGACCTCGGGGACGTCAGGCGGTTCCTGGATCTGGCGAGAAGGGCATGGCGGGTCGACCTCGACCTGCGTCCGGAGGGCCGCGCAGGTTCCCTCGTACGAACCCTCGAGTCCTACGCCGCGTACTGGGATCGATGGGCCGAATCGTGGGAGTTCCAGGCGCTGCTCAAGAGCAGAGCCGTCGCAGGGAATCGCAAGTTGGGTGCGAGGTTCGAGTCGGAAGCAGCTGCCAGGATCTGGGAGCGGCTGCTCGGCTCGGATGATCTCCGGCAGGTCAGGCATCTGAAGAGCCGAGCGGAAGAGGCGATCGACCGGCGGGGACTGGCTGCGCGGGAACTCAAGAGCGGCCGGGGCGGTATCCGCGACATCGAATTCTCGGTTCAGCTCGTGCAGCTGGTGCATGGCCGGGCGGACGCCGACATTCGCTCTCCATCGACGCTTCCGGCTTTGCGTGCACTCGCCGCCGGCGGTTACGTCGATGCGGGCGATGCGGCCTCTCTGGAAAATGCGTATATCTTCCTCAGAACAGTCGAGCACCGGCTTCAACTCGAGGAAGACCAGCAGGTTCACGCGCTGCCGCCTGCAAAGCAGTCCCGTTCCCGTCTCGCCCGGGTGCTCGGATACCGGGACGCTCCCAGCAGGACCGCCCTCGCTGAGTTCGAGGAGGACCTACGCCGGCACCAATTGATCGTCCGTGCGATTCACGAGAGGCTTTTCTTCCGGCCATTGCTCGAGGCGTTCGCGTCCGTGCCGACCCGCGCCGCGGGAACACTGCCGGCCGAAGCTATCGAGACGCGCCTAAAAGCCTTCGGGTTTGCCGACGCAGCACGCACGCACCAGGCGATCAAAGAGTTGACTCGCGGCTTCTCGCGAACTTCCCGGCTCATGAACCAGATGCTCCCAGTCCTGCTCGACTGGCTGTCCGGGGCACCCGACCCGGATCAGGGTCTACTCGGCCTGAGAACGCTGGCTTCGTCACCCCACTGTCGAGACCAGTTGACCACACTTTGCAGAGAGTCACCGGAAGCAGCACGTCAGCTCTGCCAGCTGCTCGGAACCGGACCTCGGTTCACGAGGGACTTTCAGCGTCATCCCGAGCTGCTCGGCGACCTGGGGAGCGGAGAGCTCTTGAGCGACCGTTCACGGGACGAGTTACACACCCGTGCACGAGGGATGCTCGCTTGGAGATCTGGCGAGATCGCAGTTCAGCAAGGACTGCGCGAATTCGGTCGCGTCGAGATGCTTCGGATCGCTGTACGCGACGTACTTGGACTAGCCGACGTGGTGGTGACAGGCAGGTCGCTGTCGGATCTGGCGGAAGCGGTGATCCAGGTCGCCGTGGAAGAGGCGGCACCTCAGATTCCCTTTGCCGTGATCGGCATGGGACGTCTGGGCGGCCGCGAGCTGGCCTACTCGAGCGACTTGGATCTGTTGTTCGTATACGGCAACAAGCCATCAGAAGGCCTTACAGGGGCGACTCCCGGCAGCTCGGATGGGGCGGCCACCGCGGCGACAGCGGAAGGCGCGGCAACGGCCATTGCCCGCATGATCGAGGGCTCTACGCCTCCAAGCGAGATTTACCGGGTCGACACCGCGCTTCGCCCCGAAGGACGGCAGGGTCCTCAAGCCAGAAGCGTCGAAGCGTACGCGGCGTACTACGAGCGGTGGGCGCAGGCCTGGGAACGTCAAGCGCTGCTACGGGGAAGGTTCGTGGCTGGTGATCGAACCGTCGCGGCCGAGTTCGAGTCCCTCGCCAAGACTTTCGTATGGGGACGCCCGTTTGGGGTCGAAGACGTCAGGCAGATTCGTCGCACCAAAGCCCGCGTCGAAAGGGAACGGATCCCGCCCTCCGAAGACCCGGAGTTCCATCTGAAGCTTGGGCCAGGGGCATTGGCTGACATCGAATGGACCGTGCAGCTTCTGCAGTTGCAGCACCGGGTGAGCTCGCCGGGAACGATGGAAGCGCTAAGTCTGCTTGTCGACAAAGGCGCAGTCAGCCGCGACGACGGCAACGTGCTGATGGACGCGTATCGCTTTTGCGAGCAGACCCGCAACCGGCTCGGCCTGATCCGCGACATTCCGGGCGAGTCGCTGCCGAGCGCAGGACATCAGCTCACCACACTGGCGCGCAGCTTCGGAACCACCGCGACCGGGCTGCGCGACGACTACCGACGCAGGACGAGGCGGGCGAGACGTGTCGTAGAGAAGCTGTTCTACGGGCGCGGCACCGAAGCCGCCGTGCCACCATCAGCCCGCGCGGATGAATCGGGTTCGTGACTAAATCGTTGACTACTAGATGACTAAGTGACGGCTCCGACTTCGGCAGTGCAGAAGGCACACCGAATCGCGGCCTTGGGTATCTCGCTGAGGCACTGAGGGCACGCCCGGTCGGAGCTTTCCGGATCGGCGTGCGATCGCCGGCGATTCAAAAGCGTTCGCATCGGACGTACCACGGCAAAGAAGACAACGGCCGCGACGACAACGAAGGTGATCAGGTCGGTGATCAGCGCGCCGTACCTGAAGACGGCACCTCCCGCGCTGACGGTCAGGTTCGAGAAGTCGACTTTCTTAGTGCCCGGTATCGCAAGGAGCGACAAGATCAGGTTGACCACGTCCTTGACGATCGCGCCGAAGAACTGGGCGATGATCACTGCCACGGCAAGGTCGATCACGTTGCCCTGCATGACGAAATCTTCGAACTCGGCCAACGCGCTCTTCTTTTCGGCCATTCATGCCTCCTCTTGGGCGGTATGGCGTCAGCTTCGACGCCTTGCGGCGAACATCACCGCTTCGATGACCCTAAGAAACTGCCACGACCGCGGCAGCGATTGCTACGAGCTGCGCGGCGGCCGGTCCATGCTTCCTCGCCGGGAGCCCTCGGGGAGGACGACGTTGCGGTCACCTTCCTGGGGTTGAGTCACCCCACGGCGGTTGCGTCGCCATGATCGCTGGGGGGATCGCGCCGCCGATAGATCATCCGCGTCGGCCGACGGCGCCGCAGGCTGCGAGGGGCTCGGTTGGCGTGCCGGCGCGACGGCGACGGTCCATCCTTCTTGAGCCGCCGCTTCGCGCAACAGGTCCGCAAAGGCGGCGGCGCTCGGCGGTCTGGCGGCCGGGGACTTCTCCAACCCCGCTGCCAGGATTTCAGCGAGCCTAAAGGGCACGTCGGCAGGCAGCGGCGCGACCGGATCCCGAAGTATCCGAAGCACGACCGAGATCGGCGGCTCTTCGTCGAACGGTTGGAACGGGGCTCTGCCGCTCAGCAGTTGGTACATGGTCGACGCCAGGCCGTATACATCTGTTGCCGGCGTCACGGCGTGACCTTCAAACTTCTCTGGCGGCGAGTGAAAGGCGGTAAACACCCCTCCGCCCGCCATCGTCCTTACCGAGAGGTGAAGCGACGACTCGCCCGGATCCGAAAGCGCCGGCTCGCCCATGAGGGTCGACAAAATGTTCTGAGGCTTGACGTTCTGGTGGGCAAAACCCCACTCATGCATCGCCGCCAATCCGCTCGCGATCTTGATTCCGACGCCTGCCGTTTCCTGAGCGCTCAGCGGTCCGCTCTCGCCGATCACCTGGGCCAGCGACTGCCCGCACAGATCCATCACCACCACCGGCCGGTCGTCGGGAGTCGACCCGACACGGCGGGGAATCAGCACGTTCGGGTGATCGACCCGACCCAGGTCCTTGATCTCGCGCGAGAGGATTTCCAAGACCCCGGCATCGGTTTCGAAGATCTTCAGAGCCACCGGTTGGCCGGTCTCGTTCTCCACTGCCCCGTAAACATTGGCGAAGGGTCCGCTGCCGATGTCGCTGAGACCGGAGTAGTCGGACAGGATGTCCTGAAAGCCGGCACCTCGCCTTCTGCGTCTCATCGGTCGGGCCGCCTCGGGCTCGAGCCGACGGCCATGAGAGCTCTCGCCCTCTGGCGCCGGTCCAAGCCGTCGAGGATCTCACGGGTCAGGTCGCGCTGTGCGCTCCAAACCCGCACCGCATCGTCGAAGGTCGGCGGGTTCTGCGTGGAGTAGAGACTGCGGTCGGCGACCTCCGCTACTTCCGCTACCTGCTGACGTATTACCGCGCCGAAGTGTGCGGCAGCTTCGGTTGCTATCTCCGCGCTCGTCGACGATCGAGGCACTTGCATCCCCGCTCGGTCGAGCCCGTCGAGCAGCTCGAGCCAGGCTCCTGCGGCAAGCAAGGTCGGGTCGGTGGAGTGGCGGGCGCGCCTGCGAAGCCGCCGACGGATCCCGGACTGGCCGGGTCCTCCCACGAGCAAGACCACAACCGCGGCTCCCGCAGCGATCAGAGAGATCAACCAGGCGGGGAAACCCGAGCCGGAGTGAATATGGATCCGGGCTGGTTTGGCGATCGCGTGGCCCCCCGTCGTTGCGTTCTTAGGGACAGCGATGGCCTTGTTCGGGACAGTTGTCGGCGTTGCCTGCGCCTCCTCCGGTGGAGGGGCCGCGACTCCCGTGACGGCATCGGGAGTTGGGTCGGCGGCCACCCAGCCGATACCTGACACTGGGATCTCGACCCAAGTCCAGGCTTGCCGGTTGTCGACCTGGTACGCGCCGGCGGGCACCGTCTCGCGCGCTGATCCGGACGCGACACGGAAGCCCGTGGCGATCCTCGCCGGTACACCGAGGTCGCGGGCTACCAGTGCCATGAACGTTGCGAACTGTTCCGGAGTCGCGCTCCGGTTGATCGTCACCGCGTTGATCACCTCTGAGAGCGAAGTACCTTCCAGGTGCCCCGCGCTCGACCCAGCAACTGTCGAGGATGAAACAGGAACCGACGTTGAACTTTGTCCCGGTTGGCTTCCTGTCGGTGAGATGGGAGCGTACGGGCTCAGCCTGCGCTCCTGCGTGTGCAAGGCAAGGAGCATCCGCTGCAAGAACGCCGCGGTCGGAGCCGGGCGAGCCCCCGTGACGTTCGCGACGAACCGAATTGCGGTCTCCAGTGCGGTGCTGCTGTCAGGGGGAATAGCCAGGTCGGGCGAGGCCGTGCCGGGGGGCGTTCCTGCTGCGACTGCGATCCCGTCCGCGGTCGGCACCCCCGCCAGAGTGGTGGCTGGAACTTCGGAAACGACACGGAAGGTCGATCCCCGACCCGGGCGGACCGGAAGGATCATGCCAGTGGAGGCGTCGACAACGGCCGGCGATCCCCGTACCGAAACCGGACGGTCGAGAGCGGGTAACAACGCGAAGGGCAACGCCGACTCCACCGCTTCGCTCGCCTCGACGGTCTGGCCGCCGATCAGCGGCACGCCGCCGGGGGGTGCCGGGATCCGCTCGCCGGTCGGCTTGAAGGTGGCATTGAACGTCCACTGGGAGCCGTCGAAGTTGTCGAGCAACGCGGCGCTGAGATACCCGGGTGCGGGGCGATCCGTGACGATCCGCATTACGGGGAACGGGTGGAGGCTCGGATCGCCGTCTCTCATCGAGGACGTCGCTCCGACCGGGTCATCGATCACCGATGCTGCAACCGGCGGGGCCTTGTTCAGGGTGGCCGGCTTGCCCGACAGCACATCAGTGCCAGCCACGATCAGCGTCAGAACCACCGCCAGCGCTACCGTGGCGGCGATCGATCCCTCGATCAGGAGCCGGCGCGCCGGTGGAGACACCGCAGCGTCGTCCGGGTCAAAGCCCCCGAAATCCGGGGGAGCGGCCGACGCGACTACCGAAGATCCAAGAAGGTCGTGGCGAGCGAGGGCAACGAACACCAGCCCGACGAGGAGCAGGCCGCCCGCCACACGATCACGGCCAGGCGCGGAAGCCGTGACGGCATACCCGAAGACGAAGAGCACCACCGGCACTACGAGTGCGACATCACCTAGTGCACTTCGCCGCGACGCTCTGTAAACCAGCTCGGCACACGTTGCTCCGCAAAGCCAGGTCAGAACGATTACGGGGGCCAACATGGAAACGGGCCCATTGAGCGGAAGTGTTTCGGTGATCAGACGATCGGGAACGTCGGCCAGCGCGTGCAAAACGGAACCGACGTGCAATCCGGTACCGGCCACCAGCAGCACGACCAGTCCAGCCGCAGATACGCCGTAGGACACAGCAACTGGACGGCGAAGCCTGCCGGCGACGGTCGCGGTTACGGCGACGGACAGCACCGCCGCCAACAGCGGCAAGGCGACCGCTCCCCCAATCCGGAAGGCGTGTACCCAGGGCAATGCGGCCGCGAAGGTCGCCAGCGACAGGCCGGACGGAATTGCGACGTTCGACCACGGGATCGATGACAACGCGGCGTTCAAACGTCTCTCGCGCTGCTCGCCCGTGACCGCGCCTGTCATCGTGCGATCCGGGTGTTCCAAGTGCGAGCCAGCTCATCGGCGGTCGAGGCGGCAATCACCGTCAAGCCTGGATGGACCGGCACCCGGATTTGGCGAGGGTCCATGGTTATCGCCACCACCCGGTCAAAGCGCCTTCGAAGGGCAGCGACGGAGGGCAGGACCCCGGGATCGAGGATCCCCGTCACGACGACCATCGCCGTTCCTCCCCGATCCCTCCGCAGAAGGAGCAGCTCACTGTCCAACGACCCAGCAGACGACGGCTTCACCTCGGTGAGGTAATCGATCAGCGCGGTGGGGTCAGGTTGGAACGGGCCGCCAAGGCGGTCGCCAGTGGTGAGCCGCAACTGCACCGGGGCCTTGCCCGTTGACAACGACGTGAGCACCGACGCCGACACGTCCACCGCCTCCTCGAAGGTCTCTTCCGAATAGCGGTCCGGATCGAGGTCGAGAAGCACAACGGTGTACGGCTGGGCGGTGTCGACGTTGTGTCGGACCATTAGCTTCCCGGTCTTGGCCGTGGAAGGCCAATGCACCTTTCGCAGTTCGTCGCCCACCACGTACTCGCGTATCCGATGGAACGTGATCGACCCTTGTGGGGATATGTCGCTCGACGGGCCTTCGAGATTCAGCGAAGCGCCGGTCTTGAGAGCCTTGAGGGGGAGAAGCCGCGGATGGACCTCGATGCGCTGCGGAACTCCCATCTGCTGCACCGTCCGGCAGAGACCGAACGGATCCGCTCTGGGGACCTCGACCGGCCCGATGTCGAAAATCCCTCGCCGGGAGGTAGGCAGCCGGTATGTCCGCATCCCCTGCTCGCCGCGACGCAGCCGCGGGAGGAACGCGCGCATGGTCACGTCGCCAAGCCGCTGGTCGAAGGGAACGGGAGCCAGCGTTCTCCGCGACAGGTTCGTGGCGTGAATCAAAGCGATTGCAGGCGACCCCTTCTGAACTTTCGGAGGCTCGATTGCACGGACTATGGCGAGCCGGGGCCGCCTAAGGACGTGGCCGAGCGAGGCGCCTACGAGTACGAGGATCCCGACACCGAGCACGACCACCGATGGCCATTTCGCGAGCCATCCGGTGGCCGTGAGTCCAGCACCGACGAGCGCCGCGCCTATCCCGAGCCGGGTCACAGGTCACCGAACCAGTGTGCGCGGCACCGGAACGGCCTGCAGCGCCCTGGCTACCACGTCTTCGGGAGTTCGCCCCTGGATCTCGGCGTCCGGGCGGAGAATCACTCGATGGGCGAGGGTCGGCGTCGCCACTGCTTTGACGTCGTCGGGGGTTACGTACGACCTACCCGCGCACGCGGCCGCAACCCTCGCAGCACGCAGCATGGCGAGGCTGCCTCGCGGTGAAACCCCGAGCCGGACCTCGGGCAGAGCGCGCGTATGCGCACAGACCGCCACGATGTAATTCTCGATGGCCGGAGCTACCTCGACGTTCCGCTTGACGAACTCGATCATCTCCAGCAGTTCGTCCCCGGTCATGACCGACGGCAGGTGGGCGACCGTGGCTTCATCCCTTTCCGTGCGCAGGACCTGCGCCTCCGCCTCGGGCCCCGGGTAGCCGACATGGAGCCGCATCATGAACCGGTCCAGCTGAGCCTCGGGCAGGACATAAGTGCCTTCGAGGTCGATGGGGTTCTGGGTCGCGACGACAACGAACGGCCTCGGTACCCGGTAAACGGTCGCATCGGTAGTGACGGTCTGCTCCTGCATCACCTCGAGGAGAGCGGACTGGGTCTTCGGTGAAGCGCGGTTGATCTCGTCACCGAGCACGATGTTGGCGAAAACCGGTCCAGGTCTGAAGCTGAACGTAGACGTCGCCTGATCGAACACCGATACTCCGGTCACGTCGGTGGGCAACAGGTCCGGTGTGAATTGGATCCTGTTCCAGGTCAAGGCCATCGATGCGGCGATGGCTCGCGCCAGCGACGTTTTGCCCACGCCTGGGACGTCTTCGATGAGCAAGTGCCCTTCGGCCAGCACACAAGCGATCGCCGAACGCACTACCTGATCCTTGCCGTGCATCACCCGGGACACGTTGGCCACCAGCCGATCCACGCCTTGGACAAAGTCGTTCATCTCAGGGCTGGTGGTCACATCGTCCTCTTGCGTTTTCCCTTGTCGGCGGTGGAGCGGCTCCTCGCTCTGCGCCGGAAGCACCATGCCACAACGAGAAGCCCGGCTGCCGTGGAAGTCGCTGCACCAGTCTTCCCGGCGGAGGTCGGCGGTGGCGGGATGGTCCCAGTTGCCGCTTTCGTGGTTGTCGATGTGGTGGTCGTCGATGGGGTTGTCGTCGTGGTGGTCGGTGGCGGTTTGGGAGTTCCCTGTGGCGTGCCTGCATCGTCGATCGACGTAGACCCGAGGTACGTCCACGAGACAGAGACGTCTACGTTCGTCGCGTCGAGGCACGCGGACGGCAGGCTGAGCGTGTACGGGAACGATGGTGGCGTCTGCAGGGCGGTGGAGGAGGCGCACAGATCCGCCAATCCCCCGCCCCCGGAACCGTGAGTCTTGGTCGTTATCTTCCAATCACCGCCCCGGTCGAAGGTCTTCGTTCCCGGCGCCTGGATCTCTATCTGCTGCGGGAGACAGAAGCTCTGCTGACACGGTTGGGGAATCGCCGCGATGAAGCTGTACTGGGGTTGGGTCCCGATCGTGAACGGTGCGGTCAACGGGTCGGACGGGCGGCCGTATACCGACGAATCCTGGTCCGACAGTGTCGCAGTGAGATGACACGAACCGCCCATCGAGACGAGGTCCATGGTCACGTTGAGCACCCCGTTGCTGAGCGGTCCGCCGAACTGCGGGCCTTGGGTGCTCCCACAGACATAGAAGCCCGACGCGGACATCTGTCCGGGCGGAACGTTCGCGAAGGCGAGCTGAAGGTTTCCCTGGTTGGGGTTTGGTTCGTCGACGGATGGTTGGATGCTCACAGATAAGTTCGACGGCCAGGACAGGTTCTTCGAGAACGGTTGGCCGGTCACCGTCACCGATGCCTGCGGTTGACCGGTCGGGTAGACGGCCACGGACGGCACATAGGTCTGTCCGGCGGCAAGCCCGGGGACGGTCACCGACGTCGCGGCGGTAGGACCGACAGTGTTTCCGCCGACTTTGTAGATGAACTGCGTGCTGGTGCTCCCGAAAGCCTCGACCGCGGGCTCCGAGGTCGACACCCTCAACGTTGCCGTAATGGTCTGACCGTTCTGCACACCCGACCCACTCACAGAGATGAAGTTGCGGTCGGGTGGCCGCCACGCTTCTGTGCACCCATGATCGGGAGTCGCGCCACCCAGAAGACCTGATGCGAGGCTCCCCTGAACGCTGAAAGTCAGGGAATCGCCGAGCAGTCCGAGGCTGTCGGCATTGATCACGACACTTGTCTGGTTCCCCGGCACTTGCACGGTGGGCGGCGGCTGGCCGACATACGAAGCGCCGCATGCCGAGCCGATGATGTTCCAGGTGTCCGCGGGGACGTAGCAGTTGGAAGCGGTACACGGCGTCCACGAGACCACCCAGTCTCCGCTTCCGTCAGAAGCTGTGGACACCGACACTGGCGCGTCCGGTCCTCGTGCCGCCGTGGTGAACGAGGTCGGGCTGGACGGCGTCGATTGGGCGTTGATGTATGCGGTGACGACCACCTCGTACGTGGTCGCGGGTCGGAGCCCGGTGAACAGAAGTTGGTTCTGCCCGTTGACGAACTGAACAGGTTGGTCCGGTTGGTGCGCTCCGCCGAGAGCCGTCACTCTCGCCGACCACGAAGTCGGTTCACAGTCGGTTTGGTCGAGCAACTCGTACGACCAAGCGATCAACGCCGTGGCGGACGAGACAGTGACCGAAGTTACCTGTGGCGCGTATGGCTTTTGGGTCGTCGTCGCGCAGGTGACCTGCTTGCTCACCGGCTGCACGACCGGTACCTGACCCGGTGCTGCGACCGTTGTCGGCGAGGTGTTCGTAGCGCCCGGTTGCGGGGCGATCCCCAGGTCTGCGGGACCGGTAGCGCTCACCGTCACCGCCGCGCTCTTGTCGACGACCACGGGCGAATGGGTCCGGTCGGTGAAGACGACGACCGCCAAGAGGCTTCCGGGATTGTTGAACACCACCCTGGGACCCTCGACTACCACCTGCGCACCATCGAAGCTGGCTTTCTCCGTCGGTCCTCTGGCGGGATAGTCGGATTGGCCCTGCACCGGCACCATGGCGCCCGTGTCCGGGAAGATTCGCCAGAGTTCGGGCTGCCCTGTCGCAGCTTGGTCCATGGTGTAAAGCACACCGGCGGAGACAGCCGGAGTGGACGGCCGCGACGCGGGCCCGAAGTGCTCCAGCGGGACCGGACCGCTCGTCCTGCCAGACGGACGAATGCCGACGACCGACCAACCCGTGGTGGAGTCAAACAGGAACCAGATCTCGCCTGTCGCGCCAGTCACCGGCAGGAAGTCGTTCGCGCGCGTGTCGGGCGGAATGATCACGGCCCGGCCCGACGCCGGCGCTCCAGCGGTAAACAACCTGATCCCACCTGGAGTTGCCACTGCAACGGCGTCGGGGATCGCCTCGACCGCGGCCCTGGCACACGAGACGGAAAAAGACGCACGGGTGGACGCAAGAAGGCCCTGCCGTGCGCTCGGGGCCTGGTGTAGCTGCAGCAGGTCGCAGCCTGTGCCTCGTCCGACCAGGACCCACAAGTCTCCCGACGTGGGCTGTACCGCCGCTGACCCCGGCTGATCGAGCACTGGCCCGCCCAGATCGGCGAAGCCCTTCGGAGTGACGTCACTCGGCTGGCGGAGCGTCCCCCTTTCGAGTCTTGCGCCGGCAAGAACGGTGGATTCGTCTACCAACGAGACGGTGCTCTTCGATGCGAAACGCACTATGTACGCAGCCGGCCCGACCGGCATGGCGAGCGCTCCGTTCAACCCGGAGAGAGCACCCAAGCCAACACCGGGGCCCGCCGCGTCAACGACGTAGTTGTCATGGCCTAACAGGTTGAAGGTTCCGCTCCTGCGATCGACAAGCATTGTTCCAACGGACACTGGAACCGCCTGTACGTCACCGTAGGAAGACGCACCGACCTGGGTGTCGATCCCCTGGAGCCGGACGGTGACCTTGCCGGAGGCCACATCGATAACGGTCAGAGGCCGCTGATCCTCGAGGACGAGCGAACCCCCAAAGATCCTCGGATGAGCAGCCGAGGCGACACTTCGGGCGGCGCCGGCCCACAAGAGCCCGCCCAGAAGCGCCCCAACAACGGCAATACCGGCAACTGAACCACTCAGTCCGAATCCGGGAGACGAGCGCGCCCCACCAGACGGTTGACCAAACCTGACGCCGGCCTCGCTCGATTCTGTTGGGGTCGTCACCTCTACTCGCCTGGGCGCGTCTTCCCTCTGATCCTCAAACGCCTCTGACTCTCAAACGGTAGCCTGCCCATCCCTCGGCGAGACGGGTAGGGTACGTGCGTGAAGCTCTCAGCACTGCTGAAGGGTCACATCCTGTCGCCCACCGGCGAGAGCGTGGGGCGGGTAGACGACGTGATAGTTCGCCTGCGCGGCGGCGAGCTTCCTTTGGTGACCGGGTTGGTCGCGAAAGTGGGCGGCCGCAGGGTCTTCCTGCCGGTCGCCAGGATCAGCGAGTTGGCACCTGGCAACGTTACCCTGGCCGATCCCAACGTGGACCTGCGCAGCTTCGAACGACGGGAGGGCGAGGTCCTCCTGCGCCGCGACATCCTCGGTCACCGGCTGATCGACGTCGCCGAGGCGGAGCTGGTTCGTGCCTGGGACATCGAGTTGACCGAAACAGCCGAGGGATGGGTCCTCACGTGTCTGGACACCCGCCGCCCGGCGCGCTTGTTCGGCATCATCCCTGCCACCGCAGGTCATCCCTGCCAGGACTGGAAGGCGTTCGAACCGCTGATCGGCCATGAAGACAGCGTGCGCGTACGGGCGAGCTTCGGGAGGGTCCGCAAGCTGAAACCTGCTCAGATCGCGGATCTCCTCGAGGACGCGTCACAGAAGGAGGGCGAGGAGATCCTCGACGTCGTGCACACGGATCCGGAGCTCGAGGCCGATGTGTTCGAGGAGCTTGATCCTGATACGGCGAACCGGCTGTTCGAGGACAAGACCGATACCGAGGTGGCCGACGTCATCGCCCATATGCGGGCTGACGACGCGGCAGACGCCATCGCCGACCTTCCTCAACAGAGGCGCGTAAATGTGCTCAACCTGCTGCCTGCGGGTACGCGTACGAAGGTGATGACGCTTCTGAGCTTCAACGCGACCAGCGCCGGCGGAATCATGGGCGTCGATTTCTTGGCGGTGCCATTGAACGCGACCGTCGAGGAGGCCCTCCGGAGGATCAGACGATCGGAAGGACTTCAGCCGGAGGCTCTCGTCACGGTCCACGCTGTCGACGAACACGACTGTCTTGCCGGAACGGCGACAGTCATAGGGCTCTTGCAGGTCGAACCCGATACTCCTTTGACGGACATCGTCGACGCGGACCCGGTGCGGGTTATGGCTGACGCAGACGTCGTAGACGTGGCGATCCTGATGGCCGATTACAACCTCATGACGGTTCCGGTGGTCGACATGGAAGGCCACATGGTGGGGGTTATCACAGTCGACGACATCCTGGAGGCGACGATCCCAGATGACTGGAGACGTCGAGAACCTCCGACACATCCAGAGCCGGTGCTGACGGAGCGGGATTTGGCCGCTACGGAGCAGGAGAGCCTGGAGCCTCGGGGTTAAGCCGTGACGGACCGTCTAGCCGCCAGCGGCGCCAAGGGCCCCGGGGCGGCGGGAGAGTCACGCCCCGAGGAAGCGCCGGAGGAGACGCCGGAGACCGGCCGGTACCTCCGAGCCAGGCCGTCCGCCGTGCTCGACGAAGCGCACCTGGGAGACATCCAGGGCGCCTTCGGGAAAATTTCGGTCACCGATGTAGGCGAGCGCCGCACCTTGCGGCAGCGACTCCTCACCCTGGCGGCGATCGTTGGGCCCGGGATCATCGTCATGGTGGGCGACAACGACGCCGGAGGCGTCTCTACCTACGCCCAAGCGGGCCAGAACTACAACACCACCCTGCTTTGGACTCTGCTCCTGCTCATTCCGGTTCTTGTGGTGAATCAGGAGATGGTCGTCCGGCTCGGCGCGGTGACCGGCGTCGGTCACGCCCGGCTCATCAACGAGCGTTTTGGGCGGGGCTGGGGCTGGTTCAGCGTCGGCGACCTCTTTGTCCTCAACTTCTTGACCATCGTCACCGAGTTCATCGGCATCTCGCTCGCCGCAAGCTATGCGGGCATCTCGCACTACATAGCCGTCCCCTTCGCGGCTGTCGCGCTTGTAGCGATCATGGCCAGCGGGAGCTTCAGCCGGTGGGAACGCTCGATGTTCGTTTTCATCGCGATCAGCCTCATCCAGGTCCCCATGTTCTTTCTTTCGAAACCGCACTGGGGCACGATCGCCCATGACTTCGTGGTCCCCGGCATACACGGCGGTGTCACGTCGGCTGCTGTCCTGTTGATCATTGCGATCGTCGGGACCACCGTCGCACCGTGGCAGCTCTTCTTCCAACAATCGAACATCGTCGACAAACGAATCACCCCTCGGTTCATCTCGTACGAGCGGGCGGACACGGTCATCGGCTCGTTGGTCGTGGTGGGCGGAGCCGCCGCAATCATGGTGACCGCCAATTACGCGGCCACCGGAACCTCCGGGTTCGGAAACTTCACCGACGCACTTGGTGTGGCCCATCTCCTCTCACACAGGAGCGGCGTCCTCGGTGGGCTGTTCGCCGTCCTCCTGTTCGACGCGAGCGTCATCGGCGCAGCGGCGGTCACCCTGTCGACCAGTTACGCGTTCGGTGACGTCTTCGGCATCCGCCATTCTCTTCACCGCCGCTTCGGGGAAGCCAAGCAGTTCTATTTGAGTTACGCCGCGATGGTCGGGGTGGCCGCCGGGATAGTGCTCATCCCCGGTGCGCCTTTGGGGTTGATCACCACCTCGGTGCAGGCCCTCGCAGGCCTGCTCTTGCCGTCGGCGAGCGTCTTCCTCCTGCTGCTTTGCAACGATCCGGAGGTGCTGGGCCCGTGGATCAACCCGGGGTGGTTGAACGCGGTCGCGTCACTGATCGTCGGGACTCTGCTGGTGCTGTCCGGGACGCTCATGGCGACCACGTTGTTCTCTCACATCAATGTCACCGCCGTTCTCGTCGTGTTGTCCGCCACGCTTGGGGTCGCCGGCGCTGGCGCCTTCCTGTGGCTGAGAATGGCCGCGCGCCGTTCTGGCCGGCGCCGCCCGCCAACTCCGGTCATGAGCCCATCCGAGAAGATGTCCTGGCGGATGCCCCCGCTCACTTTGCTCAAGCCCGTTCGGTGGTCTCCCGGCCTCAGGATCGGCATCCTCTCGCTGCGGGCATACCTGGTGCTCAGCGCCGTCCTTCTCCTTGTCAAAGCGGTGCAACTGGGGAGCCACTGACGCTCCGAATTGACCGAATGCCCCTTGACTCTTTACGAAAGGGTTTCGTATAATCACGACATGGTCACCGAGGGCAGCCGCCGCCGCCTCGACCGGGCAGCTGTGTTGTCGGCAGCAGAGACGCTTGTCGACAGGCAGGGGTCGGAGGCTCTGACCATGACCGCGCTGGCCAAGGCCGTCGGCGTCAAGGTGTCGTCGCTGTACAACCACGTCCCCAGCCTTGACGCACTCAGAGGCGAACTCCAGAACCGCACGATGCGGGAACTCGGAACGCTCCTCCGGAACGAGGCCATGGGCAAGACAGGTGAGCGGGGGCTCCGGGCGCTGGCCCACATCCTTAGGGAGTACGCCCGCACCCACCCTGGACGCTACGGCTTGGCAATGAGCCAACCGCACGACCCCGAAGGGTTCACCGACGCCAGCGCCGATGCCATCGCTGCCTTCGCCGCGATCATCAAGTCGTACGGCATTGACGACGTATCACTCGACTTCCAGGTGAGCGCGTTTTCAGCTCTCCATGGCGTGATAGTGCTCGAAAATGCTGGTTTTCTCACCGGTTCGCTCGACGGCGATCGAACCTTCGAAATAGTCCTCGGACTGGTGGTGGGGCTCCTCGATGCCTCAGCAGCGCCCGAGGCACTGGCTGGCTGATATTCCGGGTCTTCTCATCTGAGGAGACCGCATTCATCGACAGGATTCATCGACAGGATTCATCGACAGGCGCTCGCTGGGGCTAGCGCCACTTAATAGCTACTTAAAGAGAAGGAGTTCTTCCATTGAAGCGACTCGGTGGTACTGATGCGCTGTTTCTCTCTCTCGAGACGCCCAGCTGGCACCAGCACGTCGGCGGCCTGAGCATCATCGACCCGCAGGACCGGACCATAACCTTCGACGAGTTCGTAATGAAGGTGGCCGACCGAATTCCGTACGCCCCTAAGTTCACCTGGAAGCTGAAGGAGACACCGTTCGGTCTCGACCGTCCTATGTGGGTTGACGACGACCGATTCGACGTGCGGCGCCACCTGAGGCGGATCGGGCTACCGTCACCCGGGGGCGCGAAGGAGCTGGGCGAAGTGGTCGGCACCTTGATGAGCTCGCAGCTCGATCGGCGGTGGCCGCTTTGGGAGATGTGGTTCATCGAGGGAATCGCCGGCGGAAAGATCGCCGTTTTCCTCAAATATCACCACTGCCTGCTGGACGGGGTCGCCGGAGCGAGCCTCGCGACCGTGCTGCTGGACATCGAACCGGACGCGACCGCACCCCTGGCTCCGCTGCCGTCGCCCGAGGAAAGCAAAGCCGGTCCCGAACCCGGGGATGCGGAGCTGATCGGCCGGACGTTGATGGCCCAGCCGAGCAGGCCGTTGCACTTGACGCGCTACTTCACCGGACTTCTGGGCAAGGGAGTCGCAGCTATCAACAGCATCCGGTCCGATCAGGAGAATCGCGCCATCCTTCGCGCACCTGTCACGCCGTTCAACGCGCCGATAGGCCCACGTCGCGAGCTTGCCTTCGCGTCGGTATCGATGTCCGACGTCCATGCCCTGAAGGTCCAGCACGAAGCCAAGGTGAACGACGTCGTTCTGGCTATAGCCGCCGGCGCGTTGCGGCGTTACCTCGAAAAGCACGACAAGCTCCCCGACAGCCCGCTCGTCACGGCCGTGCCTGTCTCGACCCGGCCCCAGGGGGACACGTCTCTCGACAACCAGATCAGCAACATGTTCGTGTCGCTCGCTACAGACGTCGCCGATCCGATCGAACGCCTGAAGGCGATCAGAAGGTCAACTCAAAGCGCGAAGGCCATGCGCAACGCCATAGGCGCCCGGGAGATCCAGTCGATCGGCGAGGTCGCGTCGCCTCTGATACTCGGAACGGCGATCCGCACCATATACCGCACGTCGCTGATGTCGCGCATTCCACTCCGCGTCAACACCGTGGTTTCGAATGTGCCAGGACCGAACATTCCGCTCTACATGTGCGGCGGCAAGGTCGTAGCGGTCTTCCCAAGCTCGGTGATCCTCGAAGGCATGGGACTCAACGTGACCGTGTTCAGCTACCTCGACCGCGTTGACTTCGGAATCCACGTCGACCCCGACCTGGTTCCAGACGTCTGGGTTCTGGCCGGTGAGGTCCCGTCCGCGCTCGCAGAGATGATGGAGGCTTCCGGGCTCGGCTCGCCCACGGCGGTCGAGATGCCGATACCAGGCGAGGCTGGTGTGGCCATCAGCCAGTGAGCCTGTACATCCGAGGGCCTCTCGATGCGTGTAATCCGGCCTAGAGAGGCGGGATCCAGCGTCCGCCTATGCGCATCGCGTCGGGGTCGCCGCCCCGATCGATTATCGACCGCTCATGAGCTCCATAGAAGCGGATGTCGCTGACCCCGTCGCTGGTGTGACGGAGAAACATGGCCCTCGGAACTCTCTCCACCAGGAGCCAGTTCCTCAGCTCGTAGCTGGCTTCCATCTCCGCGATCCAGGTGTCACCCTCATGCCACTCGGAGATCACCTTGTGCGAAGTCGATCTGAGCCCGCCAAAGAAGTCTGCCAGTACGGTCCTTACGTGGTCGCGGCCGGCAACACGTTGTCCGTCCACCAACATCATGCGGCAGTCATCCGTAAGCGTCGCAACCGCCCCGTCCACGTCGAGGCGGTCGACCGCCGAAAGGATCCGTTCGATCGGAGACTGGTCCACCGACGCAGATCCTATTTTGGAAGGGCCGGTTATGCGTAGGGCGGCCCGCCCAAGGTTCGCGATAATCCAGCAGTGATCGACGCGGTGATCTTCGATCTCGACGGGGTCATCATGGACTCCGAGCAACTCTGGGATCAGGCACGCCGCGAGACGGTTGAGGAGCACCAAGGGATCTGGCCCGAAGGGGCGACCCAAGCAATGCAGGGGATGAGCTCGAAAGAGTGGGCCGCCTACCTCAGGGATCGAGCCCGCGTCGACCTCTCGACAGACGAGATCGTTGCGGGAGTGCTCCAGAAGCTCCTGGCGTCCTATCGAGGTGGGCTTCCGTTGATTCCCGGTGCGGTCGAGGCAGTTCAGAGAATCTCGCAGACGTGGCCGCTCGGTCTCGCCTCGTCCTCCAACCGGGAGGTCATCGACACGGTGCTCGAGCTGTCGGGTCTGGTCGATCGTTTCGCGGCAACGGTGTCCTCCGAGGAGGTGCCGAGGGGGAAGCCAGCCCCTGACGTCTACGTCGAGGCGGCACGGCGGCTGGGGGTCCCGCCCTCGAAATGCTCCGCCGTGGAGGACTCGGCGAACGGCATCCGGTCCGCGTCTACAGCGACCACATGCGTGGTCGCCGTCCCGAACCCGCATTACCCACCCGACGGGCAGGCGCTCTCGAGAGCCGACCTCGTCTTGTCCAGCCTGGACGAGCTGACAGCCGAGGCGATCGCAATGGCCGACAGGCTTCGCAACGCACGCAAGGAAGACCAAATTGATGAAGCTGAGGTCGAGTCCTTCCCCGCCTCGGACCCTCACTCGGACTGGGCAGGTCCGCCGTGATCACGAAGGATCAGCTGAACACCTTGAGATTCAGTTGATACAGGTGGGTGGCGAACAGTTCGGGATCGTCGAACATCCAGTCGTGGTCCACAACCTGCCCGCACGCGACGGTGAAGGTTGCGTTCAGCTGACGTGCGAACTCCTGTCCATCCTGACGAGTCAGCAGGCTGTCCCTGCTGGCCCACATCACATGGCAGGGAACTTTTTCGGCCGCCAACATATGAATGTACGGCTCCCGGTCGCTGGCGAATCCCCACATCGCGGACGCAAGCATCTGCGCGGGATGGCCGACGATCGACCGAATGAAGGCGGAAGCAGCCGGCGGGGTCGCCATGGCCAGGATGCGTGCCGGGTGGCGCAGCGCCTCTTGCGCCAAGCCAAATCGCTCCTTGACTCCAAGGGTGTCGGCGAACACGCATTCCATGACCCGGTCCTTCATGTCGCAGGCAAGCTCGAGCTCTAGCCCACCGCCGAAGGAGTGGCCGAGAAGGCTGAACTTGTCAACTTCCAGGTAGTCCAGCGTCATTCGAAGCTGGGTCAAGGCGCGACGGGAGGTCCAGGGACCTTCGAGTTCAAATATCGCCGGGATGATGACGCGTGCCCGATCCGACAGGATTCGCGCGAGGGGCAGGTAGGTCTCGGGCTTCATTCCGAATCCGTGCAGCAGCACCAGCGGGTTGCCCTGACCGATCGAAACGCTGGGCAGCGTGCGGGAAGGCTCGGCGTTCATAATCCGGCCAGACTAGATGTATGCGATTCGAGGCCGAGCACCGGTTTCACGGAACCCGGGATGCCGTCGCCGCTTTACTCTCCGATCCGGAGTTCTACATCAACCTGCGTCTACCGGATTTGGGGCAGCCGGTTCTCCTCGACCACCAGGTGAACGGGCCTCGAGCGGAGATGACGCTGCGATACGAGTTCGTCGGCAGTCTCGACCCGATGGCGCGTCGCCTGCTCGGCAGCAACCGACTCGCTTGGATCCAGCAGATTTCTGTAGATCAGTCGGCTGGATCGGGATCGCTCAACTTCAAAGCTCAGGCGGACCCGAAGCGTTTGCACGGGGTAGCTGAGTTCCGCCTCTCGAGTCAGGGCGGCTTGACTGTTCGCACCCTCTCGGGTGAGCTCAATGTCGCCGTTCCTCTCATCGGGCCGGCCGCGGAGCGAAAGATCGTCCCGGGCCTGCTGCGCCGCCTGGACATCGAAGCCGAAGCCGTCGATCGAAGGCTCGTGGGCGAGGATCAAATCCGGTAGGTGAACCAAACTCGCTTGCCGGGATGCGCTGGGCCGGTTTCCACGCCCCACTGATGAGAAAGGCTATCGACGATCTTCAGGCCTCTCCCGGTTGGGTCGGTCGGGCCGGGAGAGCGCACCCTCGGCGTGCCGGGTCCAACGTCGGTGACCTCCACGCGTACCTCCTGCGGCCGGACGTCGATCACGAGGTCGAAAGGCGTACCGCCGTGGCGCACGCAGTTCGTGGCGAGCTCCGAAACCATCAGTTGAATTGCGTATACGTCGTCGGGATCGAAACCGTCCAGAACGTCAGCTACGTGATGCCGGGCGGCCGGAATGGCCTGCGCCCGCGGGCGGTAGCGCCGAACCGATCTCATGGCTCCATGACCAGGACATCGGCGAGTCCGGTCATCTCGATGACAGTCCTTACCGGAACCGAAGGGGCCAGGATACGTACGGGAACGCCGGTCTTCGTGGTCGAGATCAGCAACGCGATCGCACTGGTGTCCATGAAGGTGATTCCCGAGAGATCGAACTTCAGCGTCTCCGGGCGACTGGCGAGCTGGGAATCGACCTCCGAGCGCAACCGGTCAATGTTCGAAGCGTCCAACTCGCCGCCGACCGTTATCACCGGGCCCGCTGGTGTATCCGTGGTGGAGACGCTCAGAGGCGCGTTTAGGTCGTCCATCGCACACCAAGGATCGCTGCGTCGTCATCCGTGCCCTCACGGGTGAGCTCCTCGACAACCGACGTGATCATCGCGTCGAGTGACAGATGCTGGTTGCTCCGGGCAACTACGCCGAGGCGACCGAGGCCGACGTCGATGGACTCGCCCTTGCGCTCGATCAGGCCGTCGGTGAACCCGAGCAGAGTCGCCCTCGGCGGAACGTGGATCGTGGCAACCCGGTAAACGGGGTGCTCTGTGACACCTATGGGCGGCCCGACGTCCTCGACGATGAACCTCGAGGAACTCCCGTCGAGAACCAGGAACGGAAGGTGCCCAGCGTTGGCAACGACCACTTCGTGGCGATCCGCTCGGATCAGGCCGCATAGGGCCGTCGCGAAGTGCCCGCTGTCCTCGATGTGTAGCAGCGAGGAAAGCTTCCGAAGAACCTCGTCGGGCGGGTCGCCCTGGTCGGCGTATGCCAACATCGCGAAGCGAAGCCGCGCCATCACAGCCGCGGCCCGGACGCCCCGCCCGGACACGTCACCAATAGCGAAGAAGACGCTGCCGTCGCCGAGGGGAACAAGGTCGTACCAGTCGCCGCCAATCTCGACGCCCATGGTTCCCGGCTCGTAGCGACACCCCGCCTCGAGACCTTCGAGTTGAGGCAGCGACTCAGGAAGAAGGGCTTGCTCCAGCGTGAGCGCGATCGAGCGCTGTTCCGCGTAGAGCGCTCTCGCTTCGGCGGCGGCCACGTCGAGCGCGCCGGCGAGGTCCTCAGCGCGACGCCGACGGCGCTGCAGGGTCTCCGCGGCTAGAGCCGCTCCGGCAGCAAACACGACTCCCGCGCCGGCGATGATCCACGGCAGGTCCGCCGCGAGGGCGCCACCCAAAGTACCGCGCGGAGAAAAGACGAGGGTCAGCGCACTGTCGCCGAACGGCACCACGACCTTCGAGTGCGTGGACTTGGTGAGCGGCTGTGTCGAATCGGTTGTCAACAGGTTGGCGGCCTCAGTGCCGTTGCCCAGGTAGATCGCGTAGTGCAACTCCGAGAAGGCTGCGTTGCGGGCTATCGTCGCTCGGCGGTCGGCCGGAAGCGCCGCCTCCGCGTAAGCGGCGAACGGTCCTCGGTTGGCGAAGTGGTACTCATACCCGAGCCGTCGCGACGGTCCCTCCAGCAAGTCGGTCACGCCGAGAGTCGAGGTGCGGCTGACGCGACTGAAGAAATCCTCCGCTCGACCGGGCTTGTCCGCCAGCATCGGGCTGGCACCGACGACGGCCAGCGGCCCGGCTGTCGGTTCGTCGAGGCGCCAAAGCGATGCTGACACGAAGGGCGCTTGCTTGCCGACGAACGACTGGATGAACTCGGTGAAGTCGTTCCGGTTGCCCCCCGTCGCATCCGCCAGCTCCGCTGCCGCGGCCAGAGGCGTCTGGACGCTTGGCACCGCGGCGTTGATTACTTGCGCGGCTTCCTTGGCGTGGGAAGCAAGGAGCCGGGATTCGTTGTCTTGAAATGAGCGCCACGAGGCCCAAGTGAGGAGCCCCACTACCACGAGGCCTGTCAGGAAAATCACCAGGGCCACGGTCCGACCGGGGCGCGCCTTGTCTGCCACGACCGCTGCCGATGTTGACTCGTCGGCTTCGTCCGATCGGACTTTCGGCGGCGCGTCAGATTGTGGACTGACTACTTCTTCTGATTCTTCTGACAGAGCCCCCCTCGGCACGCCGGGAGTCTAAGCCCTGTCACTTGTCGCAAGGAGATTGCTTCCATCAGACTCTGCCCGCATGGGCACCCTGCTGCTGCACGAAACTCACAGCGTCATCGGCCGTCACGAGGATGATTTCGAAGAGGCATACCGAGGATCCGGGGGCTACATCGAAAAGCTCGCCTCGACCGATGACGCCCGCCTTCTCTGGTACCTCGACCACGTGCATGGCACTGGCGCGGCGTACAACGTGATCACCATCACGGCCCTCCGCGACGCCGAAGCATGGCGCCGGCTGGCCGACCGAATCCACGACGGCGACTTGAGGGACTGGGCAGGCAAGGTTGACCGGCTTCGACATGACTCGACGTCCAAACTCCTCAGGCCGCTTCCGTGGTCCGGCCTGCAGGAGATCGACTTGACATCGGTTCCGGTCGAGCCCGTCTCCCATGACCTCGTCCTTTACATGGAGGACACCGCATATCCCCACGAGGGAATGGTTCACGACTACATCACCAAGGCCGGCAACCAGTACGCGCCGAGCCTTCGACGGCCCAACCCGCTCCTCGAGATGGTCGGGGCGTTTCAGCCGTCGTTCGGTACCGGCCGGCGTCGCGAGATCGTGCTCTGGCAGCGCGTGGTCGACAACCAGGCTCTGCTGGCCCTGTTCACCACCGCAGTCCCGGCCAAGTTCAAGGCTCCCGGCACTTGGATGCACGACGCGCTCGAGGTCCGAGACCAGTGGACCAGCCGTCTCCTGCGCACCTCCAGCTGGTCGCCGTTCTCATAAGGAGAACTCGCGACCGTTGTCCTGGCTCTGCGCTCGGTAGGGATTCGTCGGGTTTGGGCCGTTAGCGACCGTTGGCGCTCGACAGTCCCAATGCGGCCTATATATCCTCCTCTGGGGCGTTCGCGCTGGGGCCCTAGGGGAGGAAGACGATGAAGCGTCGAGTTCTGGTAGCGGTGACAGCCGCGACGGTTGGCGGCGGGTTGTACCTGCTGATGCCCGGTGCGAGCGCGAAGCCTCACGCGGCAACGACCGCGCCGCCAGCATGCGTCGTCGTCAACGGGCCCGGCGGGCTGCACATCCAGGTCGGGTACGCCCCCAACGGGCCGGCCGACTGCCACCAGCTCTAGGGGAGTTCTCGGCCCGCCTAGCGTGCCCGCCTCCGCGCCGATCGCGTTTCGGAGGGAGGCCAGAGGGGTTTCGGCACCCCGATTGACCATCAGGTTGACGCTGTATCTTGCGACCTGGGTAGAGAAAGGGAACTATAGTTCCTTAAGTCTACCCAGTAGACATGAAATTCCGCCGGTGGCGCCGCCGGCGGGTCTAGCAGGAGCCTGTGGCATATTCTCCGCACATCCGTGAGAATATGCGGATATGCTGGCGACGTGAGCTCGCTAGACCACGACCATCCCGTCGACGCCCAGGCTGTAGAAGTTACCCGGGACGCGTTGATATCCCCCGACGACGCGGGCCGGCTAGCTGGCCTGCTCGGACTGCTGGCCGATCCGGTTCGCTCACGGATCCTCTTCGCGCTCTCCGGCGTCGAGCGACTCTGCGTCGGGGATATAGCGCTCGCGCTGGACATAAGCGAGGACGCAGCCTCCTACGCCCTCCGGATGCTCCGCACCGCCGGCCTCGTGACGTTCCGCAAAGAGGGACGACTCGTCTTCTACTCGCTGGCGCCTGGCTTCCCGCATCGGTTGTTGGAGCATTGCCTGCGTGACTTGCTCAACATTGCGGCGCCGTCGGCTCCTGACGAACCTCCTGACGAACCATGAGCGCCATCCACGCGATCGGCCACGCGCTCGGGATAGCCGGTTCGATGACGTGGGAGGTCCTCTGGGCTCTCATCCTCGGTTTCGGACTGTCCGCGGTCGTGCAAGCGGTCATCCGGCGAGGCACGGTCGTACGGTTGCTCGGCAGCGACCAGCCGAAGAGCATCGCAACTGCGACGGCCTTTGGGGCTGCATCGTCCTCGTGCTCCTACGCGGCCGTCGCGCTCGCTCGAGCCCTGTTCCGCAAGGGGGCGAGTTTCACGTCGGCGATGGCGTTCGAGATCGCCTCGACCAATCTGGTCATCGAACTCGGCATCATCCTCGCACTTCTGATCGGCTGGCAGTTCACCCTCGCCGAGTTCGTAGGCGGACCCATCATGATCGTCCTGGTGGCCTTGGCGTTTCGCTTGTTCCTCCGCCAACGCCTGCTCGACGAAGCACACACGCAGGCCGATCGGGCGCTGGCGGGGTCTATGGAGGGTCACGCCGCCATGGACATGTCCATACGGGGGGACGCAAGTTTCGGGAAGCGGCTGCTTTCAGCCAACGGTGCCACTTCGGTGTCGCACATCTTCGTTATGGAATGGGCAGCCGTCTTGCGAGACATCGTCATCGGGCTTCTCATCGCCGGAGCCGTCGCCGCATGGGTACCAAACGATTTCTGGCGTCACCTCTTCTTCACGTCGAACTCAGCGGTGGCGAAAGCCTGGGGGCCCCTGATCGGCCCGATCGTGAGCCTGCTGAGTTTCGTGTGCTCGATCGGGAACGTCCCACTCGCTGCCGTCTTATGGAACGGTGGGATCAGCTTCGGTGGTGTGGTTGCCTTCATCTTCGCGGACCTGCTGATCATCCCGATCCTGGCCATCTACCGGAAGTACTACGGCACCCGGATGATGCTGTTCATACTTGCCGTCTTCTACGCGACGATGGCCTTGGCCGGTTACGCGATCGAGTTCCTGTTCGACGCAGCGGGGCTTGTGCCGACTGCGCGTCACGCCAAGGTCATCGAGGCTTCTATCCACTGGAACTACACCACGGTGCTGAACATCGTGTTCCTATTGCTCGCCGCAGCCCTCGTCTTTCGATTCGTTCGCACCGGTGGGATCCCTATGTTGCGCATGATGGGCGGCGGCCCCGACGACGAGCACGAACATCACCACGGTGATCACGGCCATGATCACCATGATCACCACGCGCACCGGCATCCTGAGCAGACGCACACCAGCCACTGAGCCAGCGCGATGACTCAGCGGGACCTATGGGACTATTACGAATGTCGAGTTGCCCAGGGGGTTCCCGGACTCGCGAACGCGGTCAGCTACTGGCAGGGACTCGGGGTGGAGGTGTCGGAGCAAGAGATCGCTTCGGAGGCCCACGACGTCGAACGCGTCCTCGCCTCACTCCCACCTGTCTCGTTCCTGGAGGTCGGCGCGGGACCCGGCACCTTCACCGACCTATTACCCGGATGGGGCGTCGCACTCGACCAAAGCCAATCGGCGCTTCTGACAATCCGTCGTAGATGCCCGACGGTCCCTGCCGTTCGCGCCGATGCTATGCATCTGCCGGTGCACGACCGATCGATCTCTCGGGTGTTCGCCACCCACATATACGGCCTCTTGGAACCGGACAGCAGAGCCACATTGCTGAACGAGGCAAAACGACTCTCTTCAGAGCTCGTCATTCTCGATGCCGGACGGCCCGAGGGAGTCCCCGCGGAACACTGGCAGCACCGCACTTTGCCGGATGGAAGCCAATGGCACATCTTCCGCCGACATTTCGATCCTCAGGTCCTCGCTGACGAAGTAGGAGGAGAGATCCTGTTCGGTGGACGCTTCTACGTGATCGTCGCTGAAGGGTTCCGCTCGGCGTAACCAGTTGCCTTCTGGCGCTAACTTGGCCTGCTCATGGCCGACTTCCTCCTGATCGAACGACCGCGTCCCGACGTGACGTTGGTGACCCTCAACAGGCCCGAGCGCATGAACGCGATGGCCTTCGACGTGATGATCCCGTTTCGCGAGGCGCTCGAGGACATCAACCTTGACAATTCCACGAGGGTCGTGGTCGTAACGGGTGCCGGTCGAGGTTTCTGCTCAGGGGCGGATCTCGTCGATTCTGGTCGGATCCCGAACATCGATGGGTTGACCGTTCCATCGATCTCGTTGCGGGCAATGGAGTTGCTCGACGACGTGATCCTCACGATTCGCAAGATGCACCAGCCCGTGATCGGCGCCATCAACGGAGCCGCCATCGGTGGTGGGTTCTGCCTGTCGCTCGCGTTCGATATCCGTGTCGCCTCGCACGGTGCTTATTTCCGAGCGGCCGGGATCAACAACGGGCTGTCGTCGTCGGAACTCGGTTTGAGCTACCTGCTCCCTCGGGCAATCGGATCCTCGCGCGCATTCGAGATCATGCTCACGGGACGGGACGTGGACGCCATCGAGGCCGAGCGGATCGGGCTCGTTTCACAGGTGGTCCCTGGCGACCAGCTACTAAAGGTGTGCTACGAGATGGCAGCCCGGATCTCCGGTTGGAGCCGGGTGGGCGTCGAGCTAACGAAGCGGGTGCTTTGGGCTGGCCTCGACTCAGCAAGCCTTGAATCTCACATGCGCCATGAAGGGATCTCCCAGCTCTACGTCCGCAACCTCACCGGAAACTTCGAGGAGATGATCCGCGCGCGACGCGAAGGCAGGACGCCCATCTACCTGGACGACCCTAGCCAGAAGTCTCCATCCTGACGCCCATCCGAGAAGCGCCTAGGGCCCAACAACTACAAGGCTTTTTGCCTAGATGTCGTAGTAGAGCATGAACTCCCAAGGATGCGGGCGGAGCCGGACGGGATCGATTTCGTGCTCACGCTTGTACGAGATCCAGGTCTCGATCAGGTCGTCGGTGAAGACGCCGCCGGCGCGGAGGAAGTCGTTGTCGGTCTCTAACGCGCGTAGCGAGTCCTCGAGCGATCCCGGAACGGTCGGGACCTGGGCGAGCTCCTCGGGGGGAAGGTCGTAAAGGTCCTTGTCCACCGGATCGGGCGGCTCGATCTTGTTCAGAACCCCGTCCACCCCGGCCATGAGGATCGCCGAGAAAGCGAGGTACGGATTGCACGAGGGGTCGGGGCACCGGAACTCGACCCTCTTGGCCTTCGGGCTCTTCGAGTAGAGAGGTATGCGGCAGGCCGCCGAACGGTTCCGCTGGCTGTAAACCAGGTTGACCGGCGCCTCGTATCCGGGAACCAACCGCTTGTAGCTGTTGGTGGTCGGGGCGGCGAACGCAAGGATCGCCGGCGCGTGGGCCAACAACCCGCCGATGTACCAACGGCCCAGATCGGAAAGTCCGGCGTACCCGAGCTCCGAGTAGAACAGCGGCTCCCCGCCCTTCCACAGCGACGAGTGCACGTGCATGCCCGAGCCGTTGTCGGCGAAGATCGGCTTCGGCATGAAGGTCGCGGACAGGCCGTGGGAGCGAGCGACGCTCTT
Organism: Acidimicrobiales bacterium; assembly: GCA_036378675.1. Lineage (NCBI taxonomy): Bacteria > Bacillati > Actinomycetota > Acidimicrobiia > Acidimicrobiales > Acidimicrobiales bacterium. The sequence goes on along the minus strand of DASUWA010000053.1, from coordinate 7,767 downwards.
GACCACGTACTTGTAGAGCATCAGCTTGTCCGCCATCGCCGAAAGCGTGTCGAACCGCATGTCGATTTCGGCCTGGCCGGCGGTGCCGACCTCGTGATGCTGGATCTCGATCTCGATGCCGAGCTTCTCCATGGTCAGGATCATCTCGGAGCGAAGGTCCTGGAAGTGATCCATCGGGGGGACCGGGAAGTAACCCTCCTTGTATCGCGGCTTGAAGCCCAGGTTCGGTCCTTCGTCCTTACCGGAGTTCCAGATGCCCTCGACGGAATCGATGTGGTAATAGCCCTCGTGGGAGTTCTGATCGAATCGGATGTCGTTGAAGATGAAGAACTCGGCCTCGGGTCCGAAGTAAGCGGTATCGGCGATGCCGGTAGAGACGAGGTAGTCCTCGGCCTTCCTGGCCACGTAGCGGGGGTCGCGTGAGTAGGACTCCCCGGTGACGGGGTCACGGACGAAACAATTCAGGTTCAGCGTCCTGTGAGTGCGGAAGGGGTCGATGACCGCGGTATTCGGATCCGGGACCAGGAGCATGTCGGACTCCTGGATCTCCTGGAATCCACGGATCGACGAGCCGTCGAACCCAGACCCCTCTTCGAAGCTGTCCAGCGTCAGTTCGTGCGCCGGCAAGGAGTAGTGCTGCATGAGACCCGGCAGGTCGGAGAAGCGATAGTCGACGATCTCGATGCCCTCGGACTGAACCAGGCTCAGGACCTCTTCCGGCGTGCGCTTGGCGAAACCCATCCGATAACAACCCCCGTTGAGGAGAACGGGCGGTGGCCCTCGCCACCGCCGGACCGCAGTCTTGCAGAAGGAGCGTCTGGCCCGCGACTCCGGCGTGGCGGCCCTCGCCGGCCTGAGGTCAGATCGGCTCCCAGGCCTGCACGGAACTCAGCAGCGCCTTTTGTGGAATGTCAAGGTCGAGTCGGATGCTTTTGTGGCAGGGTGCCCGAAGGAAATTCGTACAGTTCATTCCACAAAACGGCCGATCTCGACGCTCAGGTGCCAAATAATTCGATCACGACGATCGCGTCCGCGCCCTACGCCAAGGCGGCGCAGCAGGTGCCGACGATCAACTTGGTGACCAGGTACGGGTCCATGTTGGCGTTCGGGCGGCGGTCCTCGATGTAGCCCTTGCCGTCCTTCTCCACCTGCCACGGGATCCGGACCGACGCGCCGCGGTCTGACACCCCGTAGGTGAACTCGGTGTAGTGCGCGGTTTCGTGATGGCCCGTAAGGCGGTCCTCGATGCCGTGCCCATAACCGGCGATGTGCTCGTCGGGATTGCTGCCGAGAGCCTCGGCCGCGGTGATGACCGCCTGGTAAGAGTCGCGCATCTTGTTGGTCGAGAAGTTGGTGTGGCATCCGGCTCCGTTCCAGTCGCCGCGAACCGGCTTGGGATCCAGGGTGACCGATATGTCGAAGTCCTCACCCAGACGGTGGAGGATCCATCTCGCGATCCACAGTTGGTCCGACACCTCGATCGGTCCGAGCGGGCCGACCTGGAACTCCCACTGTCCCGGCATGACCTCGGCGTTGATGCCGGAGATGCTCAGGCCGGCCTTGAGGCACGTGTCGAGGTGCGCCTCGACCAGTGGACGGCCATAGATGTCGTCCGCTCCGACACCGCAGTAATAGGGACCCTGCGGCGCCGGGTATCCACCGTGGTCCGGGAAGCCGAGGGGCCTGCTCCCCTTGAAAAGGGTGTACTCCTGCTCGATCCCGAACAGCGGTTCCTGCTCGGCGTACTTGGCGACCAGATCAACGAGCGAGGCTCGCGTGTTGGTCGGGTGGGGCGTGAGGTCGGTAAGCAGAACCTCGGCCAGCACGAGGATGTGGTCGCCACCCCGGATCGGGTCGGGACATGAGAACACCGGCTTCAGGACGCAGTCGGAAGCCTTGCCCGGGGCCTGGTTGGTACTCGAACCGTCGAACCCCCAGATCGGCAGAGTGTCGACGGGGCCGCCCTCGCTCAGGACCTTGGTCTTCGAGCGCAGCAGCGCCGTCGGCTCCGTGCCGTCGATCCAGATGTACTCGGCCTTGATGCTCACGTAGGTGCTCCTATGGCTGTGACTGATTCGTCGCCCGGAGTCCGGGCCTTCGGGGGCGACATCATTGCACGGGCTGGTCAAGGCACGTTTTCGGAAATGTGAACGCTGTGTGACAACCGGAGAAGCCACGGGCAGCCCTAGCGAATACGGTCCCTGGCGCCACCTAACCTTGTGGTCGTGGAACGCCAGCAGGACTACGTGTTGCGCACCGTGGAAGAGCGGGGAGTCCGCTTCATCCAGATGTGGTTTACCGACGTGCTCGGGACGCCGAAGTCATTCCAGATCACGCCTGCCGAGCTCGAGAATGCCCTCGAGGAGGGGATGACCTTCGACGGCTCGACGATCGACGGGTTCAGCCGGGTGCAGGAAAGCGACGTCCTGGCGATGCCGGACGCGAAGACCTTCCAGCTGCTGCCGTACCTCACTGACGGCGCCCCGGTGGCTCGCGTGGTGTGCGACGTCGTCAACCTGGACGGGACCCCGTTCGAAGGCGACCCGCGTCACGTGCTGAGGAGGTCTCTCGAGCGCGCAAGGAGCCTGGGGTTTTCGTTCTTCGTCGCCCCGGAGCTGGAGTACTTCTACTTCGCCCCTCCGGCTGGCTCGATCAGCGACGGGTCGGTACCGGTGCCTCTCGACAGAGGCTCCTATTTCGACCTCACGACGAACAACCTCGCCGCGGAGCTGCGCCGCGAGACGGTTCTCACGCTGGAGGACATGGGGATACCGGTCGAATACAGCCAGCACGAGGACGCTCCCAGCCAGCACGAGATCGACCTGCGCTACACCGACGCGTTGACGATGGCAGACACGGTGATGACCGTCCGGATGGTCGTCAAGGAGATCGCCGCCCGGCACGGGGTGATGGCGACGTTCATGCCCAAACCTCTCCATGGGGTGCAGGGTTCTGGCATGCACACCCACATGTCTCTCTTCGACGGGGACTCCAACGCCTTCTACGACGACTCAGACGAGTACAACCTGTCTTCGGTCGCGCGAAGGTTCATCGCCGGCGTGCTCACCCACGCCAGGGAGCTGACCGCGGTGACCAACCAGTGGGTCAACTCTTACAAGCGGCTGATCGTCGGCTACGAGGCGCCCGTGTACATCTCCTGGGCCCGGAACAACCGCTCTGCGCTGGTGCGCGTGCCCCCCACCAAGAAGGGCAAACGGGACTCGACTCGCATCGAGTACAGGGCACCCGACTCGGCGGCCAACCCCTACTTGGCGTTTGCCGCCGTGCTGTCTGCCGGTCTCCTTGGGATCGAGAAGAGCTACGAACTACCACCAGAGGCCGCGGCCAACCTCTACGAGCTGTCGCCGGCGCAACGGATGGCGGAGGATATAGAGGCGCTCCCGGGATCGTTGTCCGAAGCGGTCGACGCGCTCGAACGGTCGGAGCTCATGGCGGAGGTCCTCGGAGAGCACGTGTTCGAGTGGTTCGTCCGCAACAAGAGGGCCGAGTGGGCTGATTACAAGGCCGAGGTCACGGCGTTCGAACTTCGCCGGTATCTCACCTCGCTGTAAGGGGAAGAGGCCGGAACGTGGAGCCGCTACTCATTTTTCCCGATCCTGCTCCGCCGCTACTCGCGCAGGCTCTCGATCTCGGCGGTTATACGTGGAAGTCGGTCGCCTCTCCTCAGGTGGCGGAGCGCAACGAACCGGATGACGGGTGGTCGGGGGCGATCGTCTGCGCCGACGCCGACCCCGAGGGAGCGTTCGCCATGTGCCGCAGTCTGCGCAAGCGGGACATTCCGTTGGCGCCGTTGCTGCTCATTGCGTCGGTGTCGCAGCTTCAGGAGCTGAACCTGCGCGAGGACCTCTTCGACGATTTCTGCGTCGCGCCTTGGCAGGGACAGGAGCTCGACACCCGGTTGGGGCATCTTTTCTGGCGGACTGGGAGAGGCACACGGCCGGAGCTGGTGGAGTACGGCCCACTGGTATTGAACCTCGAGACCTATCAGGCGGCGCTATCCGGCAAACCGCTCGACCTGACCTACATGGAGTACGAGCTGCTGAAGTTCCTCGCCACCCACCCCGGCAAGGTGTTCACCCGCGAGACGCTCCTGTCGCGGGTGTGGGGCTACGAGTACTACGGCGGGGCACGGACCGTGGACGTGCACATCCGTCGGCTGCGGGCCAAGCTCGGCGATGAGCAGGCGAACCTGATCTCGACGGTCCGGTCAGTCGGGTACCGCTTCGGTCAGAGCCGCTGGGGTTCGTGAGCTCTCAGTCCCGGGTGCGGGTCAAGACGTACCGGCCGCTTCGGGTCATCGACGTCGCCTCGTAGCCGGCATCGATCGCGCGCCCGAGGGTGCCGCGGAGCGCGGAAAGCCACTCACGCGCGAGTTTCGGGTTCGTCTGCCGAAGACCGTGGGTATCGGGCGGGACCTGGCACAGCAACGTCTCCGGTGGGTTTTGGAGCCAGGACGACTCGGCCAGTTCCGGCCGCCCGGACTCGTCCTCGGCCAGTATCAACAGCGTTTCATTGTCCGGTTCCAGTTCCGGCGGCTCGCTGGTGGGCGACGGACCCGAGTTCACGTCCCAGCGGGCGAGGCACCGGTCGGTGTAGTCCCAACGGTTGACAGGGTCGTTGAGATAACCGAAGAAGTCCGGGTGGTAGGCGACGGCCTTGGCGCCCACCTTGACGGTCGCGAACCATCCGTTGCGCCGAACCAATGGGTCGAACATCCAGGTGATCTCGTCGATCGCACGTTCGGATGCCCACACGCGCTGATGCGACATGAGAGCGAAGCCGACACCGGAGCCCTGCGCAGGGCTGAGGACTCCCATGATGTGCAGGTGGCAGGTCCGCCGCCCGAGCCCCGCCGACATGACCGCCACCGACGCTCCGATGAGCTGGTCGTGGGCCCAGGCGCCGGCGACGTAGTTGTCGGTGAGGGCGAGGCTTCGAAGCAGGGGAACGGTGACGCCGCCGGGTCCCCACACCCGCTCGAACAGCGTCTCCGCCTCCGCCATCTCCCCCAGATCCCGGAAGAGGCGGATCTGCACCCCGGCCGTTAAGGCGGCCTCCCCCGCCGATTGGCGGACCGCCGGGTCGGCCGACGCGGCGCCACTCATGTCTCTAATACCGCACCTTTTCGTTCGACCGCCTTGCTACTCCTGTCCTGCCGGGCTCATTTTTGATACGCCCACGCCTCGATCTCCACTGAGGCACCCATGGGAAGCGCGGCAACCGCGAAGGCCGATCGGGCGGGGCGGTGGCTGGGGAAGGCACGGACATACGCATCATTCATTGCCGGGTAATCACCGATGTCGGCAAGGAACACTGTTGTCTTGACGACTCTTTCGAGCGAGGAGCCGGCGCCGGCGAGGAGGGCGGAGATGTTTTCGATTGCCTGTGCGACCTGCGCTGTTATTCCGTCGGCGAGGACGCCGTCCTTCTGGCCGATCTGACCGCTGCAGATCAGCCAGTCGCCCGCCTGAACGATCGGAGTGTAAGGACCGAGCGGCTTGGGGCTGGCCGGGTCGGACGATGGGATGGGCGGGTCGGAAGGTGGCGTGGCAGCCGGGTCGGAGAATGGGGTGGGCGAGTCGGAAGGTGGCGGGGTCAATTGGTCCTCCCTCTGCGTGTGGGCCAGCGCGACGGTAGGCCCTGCGCGATCCAGGTCGCCGCAGCGACGGCTGCGAATACCGCGTCCGACCCGTTGACCGGTTCGGCGGGCGGCGCCGTGGATTCTGGGGCGACGATCTCGACTCGGATGGAGGGCGTGTCCCGGGCTCTGAGGATGCCGAAAGACCGGATCGTCAGATCGGTGGGCACGCCGTCCTCGCCCACTGCAATGCCCTCGGAACAGACCCATCCGAGTGCCATGTGCGCCGCCCCCGTCGCGAACGAACGCAGGGTCACCTCGTCTAGGGGCGGGCCGCATGAGACGGCGACTGTGACGGCCGAGGGCCACCCGCCGGCGTCGACCGAGACTTCGGCGCTGGCGCCGGCGCCGTTCGGGGCGAGTACCGCGGCGGAGGCCTCTGCGGGAGCGCCGGCCGGCACCCGACCCTCTCGGAGTGCGTCGGCGGCGGCGATCAGGATCGCCGCCTCGGCCCATCCGGACGCCCTTAGTTTGGTCGAGACTCGAGGGCCGTGGAGTGAGGTTTCCTCGAGTTTGAGGTGGGGCGCGAAAGTGCTGATGGCGCTGGAGATGTGGGCGAAGTCGGTGGCCGCGGCCGGCGCTTCGTGCAGGCCGGCCTGGGTTGTGGCCGCGATCCTCATCACTCCGCTCCCATCGGCTAACAACCCGGCCGCGATCGGCGGGCGCTTGGGACCGAGCCGCACGGAGTCCTCTCGGGACAGGATCACCCGAACCGGTCGGCCGTGGATGTCGGCCAGCTTCCGCGCCGCGGCCGGGGCGATCGAGTCGAGCTTTCCTCCGAAAGCCCCGCCGTTGGCTACCGAGCTCGCCGGTGCGCCTCCTGGCTCGCACCAGGAGGAGTCGAGTTCGAGGTAGGCCGGTTCGACCCACGTGGTCTGCAAGGTGATGTCCCACTCTCCTGCTCCTGGTGGGACGTCGATAGGGTAGGTGAGCGCTAGGCCGCTCCGGCGCCCCTGGATCCTCCCCGACGCGGCCCGGGCCTCCTCGAGTGTCTCGCCCACAGCCCACCCGCCCGCGATGTCGGGGACCGCGACGAGGCAACCGGGCGGCGCGTTGTCGTCGGCGAAACCGCCGGCGCCCACGATCACGTGGCGGCCGGCGTGTTGGGGTACGCCTCCCTCGAGCGCGGCCCGCAGCTCGGCGGGCGAAGGGGAGGGAGGGGGGGAGGAGGGCGAAGGGGTCGAGCGGGGCGAGGAGGGCGAAGGGGTCGAGCGGGGCGAGGAGGGAGAAGGGGTCGAGCGGGGCGAGGGGGCAGAAGGGGTCGAGCGGGGCGAGGAGGGCAAGGGGGCAGTAGGGGTCGCCACCGGGTCAGCCTCCGCGGCGTTTGGGCGTGAGTTTTGCGTTTGGGTGTGAGAAAGCGCGCTGGACTGCTCGTTTTTACGCCCAAACGCCAACGCGGCGACCCGGTCGGCCCCGCCGGCGCCACCCGCACCCAGTGACCCTTGGTCGCACGCGGCATCGACGATCGTCCGCCACCCCGTGCACCGGCAGAGGTGGGCGAGAAGGGCCGTCTCGACTTTCTCCCGGTCCGGTGAAGACCCGAGTGCGGCGAGCCGGCAGAGAATCCCGGGCGTGCAGAAGCCGCACTGGCTGGCGCCGTGCCGGACGAACGCGTCCACCAGCCGGCGCTGGACCTCGGGCTCCAGGCCGGCGGCGGTCACGACCGACCGGCCGGCCACGCGCCGCACCGGCGTTACGCAGGCAACCCGGGGGGACCCGTCGACGAGCACGGTGCAGCAACCGCACTGGCCCTGCGGGCTGCAACCATCCTTGACCGGCTCGCGAACACCGAGATCCTCCCGCAGAGCGCTGAGCAGCGACACGTCGTCGCGCGGAGCCTCGACGGGACGGCCGTCCAGGGTGAAGTGGACGCTCAGGTCACACCCACTTGCGTGGGACGGGCTGGTCTGGGTGTTGGGCGGAGCCGTGCGAGGCGACGGCTCCGAAGCCGGTCAGCTGAAGGAGTTGCCGCAGCCGCAGGTCCGGCTGGCGTTGGGGTTGTTGATGCTGAACCCGGCTTCCTGTAGGCCATCCTTGAAGTCCAAGGTGGCGCCCTGGAGCAGGCTGGCGCTGGTCGGGTCGACGATGACCCGTACCGACCCGAAGGC
>DASUWA010000052.1 GCA_036378675.1 Acidimicrobiales bacterium | reverse complement strand
CACTACGAGGTTTCCGGGAGGGCGAAGACGATCAGCGCGCTTCCGTGGCCGGCGCCGAGCATGCCGGGTAGGAACCCCTCGGCCCACGCGCCCCACCCGACGGGTACGGCGATGTACTGCCTGCCGTCGACCATGTAGGTCGTCGGGTTGCTGTGGTGGCCGCTTCCGCACTGGAACTGCCACAGCTGTTCCCCCGTGCGGGCGTCGAGCGCGTTGAACTCCCCGGAGGGTTCACCGGCGAACACCAGATCGCCGCCCGTGGCCAGCACCGACGCGCACATCGGAAGCTCGTTGCGCCACCGCCATTTCTCCTCACCGTTGGCATCGAACGCGCTGATGGACCCCGTCATGTTCTCGAGGTCCACCTGAACGCCCGCGCCCCAGTAGGGGATGCTCTCCTTGAACTCCCGGCGCCGCCGCGTGGCCGTTGCCCCGACGTCCTGGACCGGGACGTAGAAGAGCCCGGTCTTCGGGCTGTAGGCCGCATGGGTCCATTCCTTGGCGCCAGCCGGCCCTGGGTAGAAGTGGACCGGTTCTCCCTCCTTGTCGGGGTACACCTTGGCCGTCACCCGACCATCCCTCGTGATCGCCCCCCAGGTGATCCGGTCAACGAAGGGGGTGATCTGAACCAACGAGCCGTTCGTGCGATCTACGACGAAGAAGTAGCCGTTCTTGTCGAAGTGCCCGAGCAGTTTGCGCCCGTCCGACTCGAACAGGATGCACTCCCCGATGCTGTCGTAGTCCCACACGTCGTGCGGGGTGCACTGGTAGTGCCAGCGAATCTGGCCGGCGTCGACGTCCACCGCGATGATGCTGTCGGTGTAGAGGTTGTCCCCCTCGCGGACGCCTCCGTCGAAGTCGGGCGCCGGGTTGCCGGTGCCCACGTACAGCAGATTGGTCTCCGGGTCGAACGTGCCGGTGATCCAGCAGTTCGCGCCACCCCGTGCCCAGGCCTCGCCTTCGGCGGGCCAGGTCTCGGAGCCGGGCTCGCCGGGCTTCGGCACCGTGTAGCAGCGCCACTGGTGCTCGCCGGTGTCGAGGTCGAAGGCGTCGAGGTGGCCGCGCACCCCGAACTCTCCGCCGGAGCTCCCGACGATGACCATGTTCTTCACAATCAGCGGGGCGACCGTGGCGCTTTCCCCGGCCCGCACATCTCCGTAGGTCTTGTCCCAGACGCGCTTGCCGGTGGTGGCGTCGAGCGCAAGCACGTGGGCGTTCGCAGTGACGAAGAAGACCTTCCCCTTGGCCACGGCGACCCCACGGTTCACGTTCCCGCAGCACAGCGATACGTCGTAGGGGATCGCGTGCTTGTATCGCCAGATCTCCACACCCGTTTTCGCGTTGAGGGCCCAGACCCAGCCGTCCCAGCCGGCGAGGAACATGACCCCGTCGACGACGACCGGGGCGGCCTCGAACGAATAGGTCGACGCGCCCGCGATTATGCCGGTCGTGCCGGCCTGGAAGACCCAAGCCGGGCCGATCCGCTTGACGTTCTCCGTATTGATCTGATCCAGCGGGCTGTACCGCTGCCCGTTATAGGCGCCGTAGTAGGTGAGCCAGTTCTGTGGCTCCGAGCCGGCGTTGAGAATGCGCTCGTAGGTGACGTTGGAGACCACCGGCGGCGCGACATCCCCGCCCGGGGTCTTGTAGTTCAGCGTTCCCTGGTCGACGGCCTCGCCCGCGTCCACATATTCAACGGTCATTGCCTGCTCCTATCTACGGCCGTGGCTGGTTGGGGCGGTCGAGGCGAGCCTCCGGCGGAACGTCCCCCAGCACGACGATGGCCCCGGTCAGTCCCCGGCCTTCGTCGTTGCCGGTGGGCGAGCTGAACCAGTAATAGCCCGGGCCGTCAAGGTTGAGGGTCGCCCGTCCTCGCGAATGGTTCACCAACCAGATGAATTTCCTGTCGCCATTGCTCGGTAAGAGCGCGCAGTGCGTGTTCAGGTCATCGTTGATGAGCTCGAGCTCGATATCACCCCCATGGGGCATGACCAGAATCGAGGGATCCCAGCTCAGCTCATCGGGCCGGATCCGGATTGTCGCCTCCATCCGACCATCGGCCCTCTCCGTGGCCTGCCCAATGCTTCCGGTCCCCAGCACCCGACCTAGCGCGGCTTTGTTCTGCGCGTCCAACCCGATCTTGCTCAGCAGGTCGGCTCGCTCCTGCGCGGTGGTCATCGGGCTTCACCTCCTCATCCAGTATCGCTGTATCAACTTCCGCATCGGTCGCGATAGCCGCGGCTGGTTGAATACCTTCCACTTGGCGCGAGAAAACGCCCGGTTGACAAAAGCTAATGCCCGGTTGACCAGGTTCCCGATTTGCTACAGCATCCCCCGATTAGCCGCAGCGAAGCAGGCGGTGGCCAACTCCGATGTGTCGACCTGGAAAATAGCTCACGTGCCCGCAGCCTCGCCGGGGCATCACCAGCTACCAGCTACAACTGCTAGCTCATTCTTCGAGTTGACCTCGAAGCTTTCGACCGGAATCGGCCCGGGTGGGCACCTTCGGGACGTAGTCCCACTTTAATTCGTTTGTCTCATTTTGATCACGTACACCTGGTTGTGATTGCGGCGGCATATATTGGCATGAGACAACATCGCATCGTACCAATTGCGTGGTCCGATGCCTGATCACAAATCTGTAATCAGTCAGGACTCTACGCCGGATGAATCACGCCGACAAGGGTGAGCGCTATTCGGGCTAGCTTATGCCTTTCATGGGCCACCAGCTACCGTTCGTACCCGATACGCCACCGTTACGAGGAACAAGGTTGCACTACACCTGGTCGCGCTGTAGCCGGCAACAGAACTGATCAGTCGGTCCTGAGCGACACCGGCTGACCGGTCACGACGCCTCTGGCGATATCTGAGCACCCGACGAACGATCAGGCGAGGTCGTAGCGGTCGAGGTTCATGACCTTGTCCCATGCGGCCACGAAGTCGTGCACGAACTGCTCCCGCGCGTTGTCGCCCGCGTAGGCCTCCGCGACGGCCCGCAGCTCGGAGTTCGAGCCGAAGACGAGGTCCACGCGACTGCCGCGCCACCTGACTTCGCCGGTGGCGCGGTCGCGGCCCTCGAAGGTCTCCGGAGTTGTGCCGGCTCCGGACGTCGCCTGCCACTGCGTGCCCATGTCGAGCAGGTTCACGAAGAAGTCGTTGGTCAGCGATCCGGGCGCCGAGGTGAAGACGCCCAGCGGGGACCGCTGGTGGTTCGCGCCTAGCACACGCAGGCCACCCACGAGGACAGTCATCTCGGGCGTGCTCAGGTTCAGCAGGTTCGCCTGGTCGACCAGCAGGTACTCCGACGGCAGTCGGTTGCCCTTCCCTCGGTAGTTCCGGAACCCGTCCGCGGCCGGTTCGAGCGCGGCGAAGGACTCCGCATCGGTCTGCTCCTGCGACGCGTCCATGCGCCCGGGGGTGAAGGGCACTTGGACGTCGTGGCCGGCGTTCGCGGCGGCCTGCTCGACGGCGGCGGCCCCGCCGAGCACGATGAGGTCGGCCAGCGAGATCTTCCTCTCCCGGGTCTGGGAGCTGTTGAAGGACTGCTGGATTCCCTCCAGAGTGCGCAGCACCTGCGCCAACAGGTCGGGGTCGTTGACCGCCCAGGCCCGCTGCGGTTCGAGGCGGATCCGTGCCCCGTTCGCCCCGCCGCGCCTGTCGCTGATGCGGAACGTCGAGGCCGACGCCCATGCGGTGGAGACGAGTTGGGAGACCGACAGCCCGGAAGCGAGGATCTGGCTCTTGAGCGCGGTGATGTCCTCCGCGCCGACGAGCTCGTGGTCCACGGCGGGGATGGGGTCCTGCCAGATCAGCCTCTCCTTCGGAACCAGTGGCCCGAGGTAGCGCTGGATCGGGCCCAGGTCGAGGTGCGTCAGCTTGAACCAGGCCCGGGCGAACGCGTCGGCGAGCTGGTCCGGGTTCTCCAGGAAGCGCCGCGAGATCGGCTCGTAGACCGGGTCGAACCGCAGCGCGAGGTCCGTCGTCAGAATCGTCGGGGCGTGTGTCTTCGACGGGTCGTGGGCGTCCGGCACGGTGCCGGCCCCGCCGCCGTCTCTCGGAATCCACTGCCACAGACCGGCGGGGCTCAGCTCCAGGTCCCACTCGTAGCCGAACAAGGTCTCGAAGAAGCTGTTGTCCCACCTCGTCGGGGTGGATGTCCACGTACCCTCGAGCCCGCTGGAGATGGCGTCCGTGCCCTTTCCGGTGCCGTAGCTGCTCGTCCAGCCCAGGCCCTGCTCCTCGAGGGGGGCACCCTCGGGCTCGGGGCCGAGGTACTTGTCCGGGTCGGCCACGCCGTGGGTCTTGCCGAACGTATGCCCGCCCGCGATCAGCGCGACGGTCTCCTCGTCGTTCATCGCCATGCGCCGGAACGTCTCGCGGATGTCACGGGCCGCGGTGAGTGGGTCCGGAACGGTATTCGGACCCTCTGGGTTGACGTAGATCAGGCCCATCTGGGCGGCGGCCAGAGGAGTTTCCAGTTCCCGGACGCCGATGTGGCGCTCGTCGCCGAGCCAGGTGCGCTCGGGACCCCAGTAGACGTCCTCGTCGGGTTCCCAGACGTCTGCCCGGCCGCCGGCGAAGCCGAAGGTCCTGAAGCCCATCGTCTCCAGGGCGCGGTTGCCAGCGAAGATCATCAGGTCGGCCCAGGAGATCCCCCGGCCATACTTCTTCTTCACCGGCCAGAGCAGCCGGCGCGCCTTGTCGAGGTTGCGGTTATCCGGCCAGCTGTTCAGCGGCGCGAAGCGCTGCATGCCGGCGCCCGCGCCGCCTCGGCCGTCGTCGATGCGGTACGTCCCGGCGCAGTGCCACACCATCCGGATCACGAGCGGCCCGTAGTGGCCGAAGTCGGCCGGCCACCACTCTTGGGAGGTCGTCAGCACCTCGTCGACGTCCCTCGCCAGGGCGTCGAGGTCGAGGGTCCGGAACTCCGCGGCGTAGTCGAAGTCCTCGCCCATGGGGTCGGCCACGGCGGGGTGCTTCCGGAGGATCTTCAGGTTGAGCTGGTTCGGCCACCAGTCGCGGTTGCTCGCACCGCCGGTCGGGTGATCGCGGCGACCGGCCGAGACTGGGTGGCCGAGGCCGCCCGCGCTCCTATCGTTCACCTCGCCGGTAACGGCGTCCGGGCTGTCAGACACGGGAATCCTTCGGGAACAGAAGTTGTGCATAGGAACTCAGATGTCCAGCGCCCGGCGCACGGCCGGCGCGTTCCGCCGGGAAACCGGCACCATCGTGTTCGTCCGGTCATCCATGATCAGGAACAGCTCGCCCTTGAGCCCGCGCTCGATCTCCCGGATGCGGTTTAGGTTGACCACATACCGGCGGTGCACCCGCAGGAAGCTGGCATCCGCCAGCTCACTATCGAGCTTGTCCAGGCCCTGAGCGGCGGCTCGCAACCGCCCCTGATCGGTGGATAGCCACACGTCGTTTCCTTCCGATTCAGCGAAGGAAACCTCCGGCAGGCGCAGCAGCACCATCCGGTTGTCGCGCATCGCGATCAGTCGGCGCGGTTGCACCCGAGTGTGCGCAGACCCCTCCGCCTGGGGCAACTGCGCCCCGTCGGAGGCACCGAACGAGACCAGGTTCCCGATCAGGTGTCCGGACAGGAACACGGGTCGGATGCTGATCGATGTCGGCTCGTCGGCGAGGTGGGTGAAGATCTGCGTCGAGCCCACCCAGTCAGGATTGCGGGCTGCCTGCTTACTGGCATACCGGGCGGCTCCGATCAATTCCGGCAGCCCAGGGTTCCATCGCACCGTGGGGTCGATCGCCGGCGTGGAGGCGGGGACGCCCAGGAGCACGCTTGCCGTGTCGTCGGCGATCACCACCTTGCCGGCGGTGTCCAGCGCGGCGAGCGCCGCACTGGAGCGTGCCCTGGCTTGGGTGTATGCGGCGACTAACTCGGCGCCGCTGTTGCGGGCGCGCCTTTTCAGCGTGCGCTGGGTCTTGGCGACAGCGTTCGCCAGCCAGCTTCCCGCGGACGCGGGAAGCTGGCTGCGCCAGCAGGAGATGTTCAGGACCGCGATCGGCTCCCTGGTCACCACGTCACGCACCGCGACGCCCGCGCAGACCCAGTTGTGGAACGCCTGGCACCAATGCTCCGCGCCCCTGATCAGTACCGGGCCGTGCGCCTCGAGCGCCGTGCCCATGCCGTTCGTGCCGGCCGCGCACTCGGACCAGCAGAACCAGGGCGCCAGAGTGGAGGCGGTGGCTCTGGCAAGCGTGGCCTGGTCGCCCCACTCGGCCAGGATCCGGCCAGTGGCATCGGTGACGGTGACGACGCCACCGAGGTTGCCCACTTCATGCACCACGGAGGCGGCACGAAAACCCAGCTCAGCGAATACGACATCGTGTTCGGGCGTATGGTCGATCTCCCCGACAGCTAGCGGAGCCTCTGTAAGGTGTGGGTCGACTCGGTATTGCTCTCGGCAGCGATGCCAGGAGATCGCCACCTCGGGCCGGACACCCGGGACTTGATCCTCACCCTGCACGAACCGTTCCCACGCCGCGAACACGGTGCCCCTGCCCGGGCTCGCCGGCATAGGCTCAAGCCGATGTACATCCTTCATGGTGGAGAACCACCTTTGGTCCATCCCCAACGCCCGACGGCATGCGCCTGGTCCGCGCCGGTCGCCGCTCGTCGCGGCCGGGTCAACAGCGGACTGGGCACTGCGTTGTGCGTCTTCTTGCTTCGTCACTCCTTCTAGGCTGTGTCACAGGCCGGCACTCCCTACCCTAGGTACCCTTGTCGGTCTGCGTCACGTCTCTGTCCGGGCTACGTGTGGGAAATCGCTTCCTGGCCAGCCTCGGACAGCGCGCCCACGGGCAAGGTGCGCGGCTCACAGCAGGCCAGTCCACCCGGCCTCCGCACCGAAAAGCGGTCTCGGCTGGCTGAGCGCGGTGCCCATGCCGTCAGTGCCGACCGGCCTGCTCGCTGAGACAGTCCCGGCGAGGCGCTGATACCACGTCTGGCGGAAATGGTCGATCAGCTCGGCATCGCTTCGCGACCACGCGCTACTCCCTTGTATCGCGGTGCGGCCCCTTATTTGCGTTTTTGCATTACTCGAATACGAGTAATCAACCATTCACCATACCGCCGACGGTGACTACGGCCACCCGGAAAGTGGCGATCACGTTCTTGACCGTGACATCCGGTGCGACGGCTGTGCGCGGGCCTGGGCAGATAGCTGCGGTTGCTTACCAATGCGGCGATCGGCACCAGCAACTACTACTCTGTCTTGCCCTTGGGATGGCGGGCATGAGCACTGATAGTCCCGAGTTGCTGGCCGCGAAGCGGCTGCTGGACGCCGCTAAAGCTGCCCGGTTCGCCTTCTGTCGGATCGCACCGGGCGAGGACGGGCCACTGGTTGGTCGGCGGCACATCACCGGTTACCAGGACGAAATCAACCTCGGCGGCTTCGCGGACTCGTGCAGCGCACTCCGGCGGCGCCGCTGGTCGCTGGCGGTGCCCGGCGGTTTGCCCATCACCGAGCGCATCAACGGCGACGCCCTGATCGTGCTGCAGACGGTCGTGAGCGATTGGCCCGCCTAGACGCCGGCTGTCGCGGCGTCCGTACGGTTGCCGTTTAACAGTGGTCTCGGAGGGTTTGGCCGTTGGGGGGTGGGGGAACAACTTGGGGTTCCTAGCGGGGTACCGGTTAGAGCGTCACCCCTTGCCGGGGGTGTTGCGGCTGATCCGGTGGGGTGTGAGGGGTTTCGTTGGTATCCCAGACTCGTATCTGTTTCACGTAGTGAACACCTCGACTGGCGTCGGGGGCCTCTGCGACGGCGGCAACCACGTGGCCATCAGGTGCCGCTGTGCCGGGTTCGTTGATCGTTTGGCTGATGTCGTCGGCCGTGCCGATGATCTCGGGCATAGTGTCGGCGGGTAGCCGGATGCTCAATCAAGCCATGACCGGCGCTTGTGTGGA
>DASUWA010000051.1 GCA_036378675.1 Acidimicrobiales bacterium | reverse complement strand
GATGTCGGCGGGCTTCGGAGAGAATGTGCGCACGGGGCTCTGGGTCCTCACTAAATACGGAAAAAGGGCGGAACAGCTCGCGCAGGGGCGCGACGGGCCGACTCACCAGGATAGAGGCTCGGGAAGGCGACTGGCAATCGGGGTCCGGGCTGCGACATTGGCCCGGACGGGGCCCCATAACACCCATCCGGCCCCGTCCTCTGCGCAACGTGGGGACCCCAACCCCACGGCGGCCGTGCGCCCTTGATAACCATGTTCTCTCGGGTTGGTGCCGTCTGCCTGACCTGCTTATTGTTGCACCGGATATGGATCTAGCGACCCGTCTAGTCGGAAGCGACTTCGGCTCCCCTCACGGCGTGACCGACCAGAACCACTGGATGCGCCAGCTTTGGCACGTCAGCTTCTGGTTCGCCCTTCCGATCGCCCTGATCGTGGGGGGCGGGATCATCTGGTGCGTACTCCGCTACCGCGCCAAGCCCGACGACGAGCGACGGCCGTCGCAGTTCCAGTACCACATCCCCATCGAGGCGGCGTACACGATCGTCCCGTTGATCATCGTCGCGGTCATCTTCGGGTTCGCCTACAACGCCGAAAACAAAGTCGATGCCGTCAACAAGCAACCGGCCGTGAAGATCACCGTCGAGGGCTTCCAGTGGGGGTGGAGGTTCATCTACCCGAACGGGCACCAGGAGGTCGGCTCCGTCTCCAACGCTCTGGACATCAACTCGGAGGGCAACCTTCCGGTCCTGTACATGCCCGAGAACGAGACGGTCCAGGTGCACCTGGTGAGCGATGATGTGGTGCACACGTTCTATGTGAAGGAGTTCCTCTTCAACCGTGACCTCATCCCAGGGATCAACAACACAGTGGACTTCAACGTGAACCGCACCGGAACATTCGAGGGGCAGTGCAACAACATCTGCGGTCAGTACCACGCGTACATGCGATTCCTGGTCAAGGTGATGACGCCTGCGGACTATGAAGCGTGGTACGCACAACAGGTTCCGAACTCGATCACCACGGCAGGTGCGTAGAACGTGACGCTGTTAGAAGAACGCCCGCACGGAAGGCCGGTACCGGAAGAACCGGTGCTGATGGAGATCGTCCCTGGGCCCAGACCCCACGGGTTGGTCAAGTACATCACCAGCACCGATCACAAGCAGATCGGGCTCAACTACCTGGTGACGTCGTTCATCGGGTTCCTCTTCGCCGGGGGGCTGGCTCTCGGCATCCGGACCCAGCTGATCGTCCCGAACAACCATTTCGTGACCGAGAACGTGTTTAACCAGCTGTTCACGATGCACGGCACGATCATGCTGTTCGTCTTCCTGGGCCCGTTCGCGTTCGCCGGCCTCGGTAACTACTTCATCCCGTTGATGATCGGGGCGCCGGACATGGCGTTCCCGAGGTTCAACAACCTCTCCTACTGGCTGTACCTCGGCGGCTTCATCATGCTGGGTGCCGGGTTCCTGACCAACAACGGGGCGGCCAACTTCGGGTGGTTCGGCTACGCGCCAATAACCGAGGCGATCCACTCGCCGGGTCCCGGCGCCGATATGTGGATCGTCGGGGTTGCGTTGACCGGCTTCTCGGGGATCTTCACCGCTGTCAACATCATCACCACCATCTTCACCTTGCGCGCCCCAGGGATGGTCATGTTCCGCATGCCCATCTTCGTGTGGAACCAGATGGTGACCATGTTCCTCATCCTGCTCGCGTTCCCTGTTCTGACGGCCGCCTTCGCTCTTCTGTGGCTCGACCGGCACCTCGATACGCACTTCTACGATCCCAGGTTCGGGGGGCAGCCGATCCTCTGGCAGAACCTCTTCTGGTTCTTCGGCCACCCCGAGGTGTACATCCTCGCCCTCCCGTACTTCGGGATCGTCACCGAAGTTCTCGCGACCTTCTCGAAGAAACCCGTGTTCGGGTACAAGGGCATGATCGGCGCGACCCTGTCCATCGGCGCGCTCTCGATGGGCGTGTGGGCGCACCACATGTACACGACGGGTGCGGTCCTGCTGCCCTTCTTTGCGGCGCTCTCACTGCTCATCGCGGTTCCGACCGGGATCAAGTTCTTCAACTGGATCGGCACCATGTGGCGAGGAACCCTCACCATCAACACGGCGGTGCTGTTCGCCCTCGGGTTTCTCACCATGTTCCTGTTCGGCGGGATCACCGGGGTGATCCTCGCTCAGCCAGTCCTCGACTTCCAGCTCCACAACACTTACTTCATCGTGGCCCACTTCCACTACGTGATGTTCGGCGGCTCGGCGTTCGCCGGGTTCGCAGGCATCTACTACTGGTATCCGAAGATGACCGGGCGCAAGCTGGACGAACGCTGGGGCGTGGCCAGCTTCGTGCTGCTCTACATCGGCTTCAACCTCGCCTTCTTCCCACAGCACACCCTCGGACTTCGGGGCATGCCCCGCCGGATCGAGACCTACGACGGCCACCTCGGCTGGAACTTCCTGAACATGCTGTCCAGCATCGGCGCGTACATCGCCGGCCTGGGCGTGGCGGTGAGTGTCGTGAACTTCTTCGTCTCGTACCGCAAGGGCGAGATCGCCGGCGACAACCCGTGGGACGGGCAGACGCTCGAATGGGCGTGCTCGTCTCCGCCGCCCGACCACAACTTCGAGGCACTGCCGCCGATCCGCTCCGAGCGCCCGGTGTGGGACGCAAACCATCCCGACATGCTCACCAAGGTCGGTCACTGATGAAAGTCGAATCGAGGATCATCCTCGGTGCTGCGATCTTCCTCGGCGGCACCGGGGCGATCTACTGGGCGACGAAGAACAACCCGACCGAATCGTCGGGGGTCACCATGCTCATATTTGGCTTCGCCGCCTATTTCATGGTTTTCGGCTACCTGCTGCTGCAGTACATCCGCCGGCACCGGATCCCCCGGCCGGAGGATCGCTTCGACGCGAGTTACGCCGACCCTGATGCCGAGGGAGAGATCTCTTACTTCCCGTCCGCGTCGATCTGGCCCGCCGGAATGGGGCTCGGAGCTGTCATCGGGGCCATAGCGTTGATCTGGGGCCTGTGGTACCTCTTCGTTGGAGCGGTGATCTTCTTCGGAGCAGTCATCGGCTTCATGGTCGAATCGGACCACGAGGCCGACGCCGTCGAGCGCGCCGAGGAGCGGGTCCGGGAGATGGCCGCCGGCCACGAGGTAGCCCGCCCCGAGTAGGGGTCAGATCGTAACCCGCCCGCGTAACTGATTGCCGGTGGTCGGCCTTGGCCTCGGGCGTTGCATTGGCGCACGCGCCCGTTCCCGGAGGTCGACCACCGCCAATTTGCCCGGCAATTTGTCAGGCAATTTTTCGGGCAATCTTCGAGGGCCGATCTTGAGGAACCGAACAGGTTCGTGCTGCAGCTTGAAGCGATCCCACCGCGGTAGGCGTTCCGCGACCTCGATGACGACCGAGGCGGCGGTGAGGGCAAATCCCAGGCGCAATCTCTCGCACAGGGAAAGCGGGTGGTATTCCTCGTCGACTATCGCCAAGTGCCGAGTCTCCATGTCTCCTGTCCTCTCGTCAGATCTCTGACATGGGATACGGATCGGGTTACGACCCTCGGAAACCAATGTTGTAACCCCGGTGCGTATCAAGGTTCGACTATGGGATCTACATGTGCGTCCATTCCCGAGCCTGGAGCAGAATCTGAGCGCCCCAGAGGGAGAGCGCACCTGCACGTGCTTGACGAGGACATGTATGCCAATTGGGAATCGGTCTATCGAGACAATGTGGCACGCCTCTACAGGCTCATGTACGCCCGGGTCGGCAACCGCCAAGACGCTGAGGACCTGACCGCGGAGGCCTTTCGCGCCGCGCTCAAACCGTTGCGCTTGTCTGCCTCCAAGGGAGAGGTCCGCGCCTATCTGCTGCTTACCGCCCGGACCGTGTTGGCATCCCATTGGCGGCGAACCCTGGGCCAGCCGATGACCGTGGTCGATCTCGACTCTGACATCGTCTGGCTCTCGGATCCGTCGCCTGAATCCGGGCCGACGACCGACGCCGCGGAGCGGGCTCGGAAAATACTCTCAGCCCTGCCGGACCGTTACCGGCAGATCCTCGAGTTGAGATTTATTCAGGCATCCTCGATCAAGGAGGCGGCCGGCATCATGAACGTTTCTGTGAGCAACGCCAAGGTTCTTCAGCACAGGGCTCTTCAGATGGCAACAATCGTGGCGACGGAGATGGATTCATGACTTCGCGAGATCAACGCAAATATATCGATTCGTTGCTCGAGGGCCGCCAGCCATCCGGCTTTCGCGCCGACGCGGACGAAGCGCGGATCATCCGTACCGTGATCACCTTGCGTGGCGCTCGCGAGGACTCGGCTGAGCCACGTGAGGAATTCATGTCCGGGCTCTTTGATGAACTCGCCGCCGGTCGTCAGCACCCTGACGCGTCCGTCGTGCCGATCCGGCGGCCGAGACGAGCCGCGATCCTCTCCGCTGCGGCGGCGGTTCTCGTCGCGGGGACCTTCGGTGTTAGCGAGGCGGTAGATCAGAGCAGGTCGGCACCCGCTGCCGTATCGGTCAACGGGGGCGTCCATAGCTCGGCTCTTCTGGACGCCAGCCGTCGGGTGGTTGGTCAGATAAACCTTTACGGTGGCAGTCCTTCCTGGGTCTTCATGAACCTGCACGAGCCGGGAAGTGACGGAACCGCGGTTTGCCAGCTCAGGGGTGCCAACGGGGGCATTGAGTTGACCGGCTCGTTCCAAGTCACGGGCGGCGAGGGGCAGTGGGCTCGAACGATCAACGACAACCTCAGTCGGATAAGGTCCGCGCAGATCGTCACCTCGACCGGCACCACCCTCGCTACCGCCACGTTCTCCTAAACCGATAAAAGCAGGACCGGAGTCGGTCCGCCGTATCGATCTGTCGTCAGACAAGTGAGAGGCGGCGAACGGCTTCCGAGTCAAGGTGGATTTCCGAAACTGCGAGATTTTGGCGCAAGTGGCCCAACGACGACGTTCCGGGGATGAGCAGGACGTTCGGAGAGGCCTGCAGCGTCCACGCGAGTGCGACTTGAGCGGGCGTGATGCGCAACCGTGCAGCTTGACGGACCACCTCGCGCTGACCGAGGACGGACCCGAGACCCGAGCCGTCAGAACCGAGCGGCGAGGACGGAACGAACGCGATCTTTCGTCGGGTGCACTCCTCCAGCTGCGGCTGGGAGTGGCGGTTTCCCAGGTGGAATGCGTTCTGAACGCAGGCGACGTCGGTGAACCGCAGGGCGTGGAGCAACCGTGCGAGGGTTACGTTGCTCAGACCGAACGATTTCACCAAACCGTCGTCACGGGCTGTGACCATCGCCTCGAGCTGATCGTCGAAGAAGCAGTCTGGCTCACCTGCCCGCATGATCCTGAGATTGACGATTGGGAGCGTGCCCACGCCGAGTGCTCGTAGGTTCTCTTCGATGCTGCAACGCAACTGCTTCGGTTGATCATCGATGAGGAATCCACCATGGCGGTCCCGCCGCGCACCGACCTTGCTCACAAGAACCAGGTCGTCAGGGTAAGGGTAGAGGGCATCGCGAATTAGCTCGTTCACTATCTCCGGGCCGTAGAACTGGGCGGTGTCGATGTGATCAACCCCGCTGTATACAGCCTCGCGAAGTACGGCGAGCGCCCGTACGCGATCGCCGGGTTGCCCGAACGCGTTCGGCCCCGCCAGCCGCATCGCACCGAAGCCGACAGGTGCAACCGAGAACGGGCCCAAGGCGCGCCTGGCTCCAGCGACGTTCGACTGGTCGGTCAATGCCGGCCGAGACTTACTCACGCTGTTCTCATCGTCGGGCGCTCCTCGATCGATTGACTGTGAGGGAATACCGCGCCGAGTTACGGGACCGGTGATCGACCCTCGGTCACGACCGGTCGCGGAATCGTGAGGGCGGCGGGCCGCGTATCCCACGCTCGTATCAACCAGTCGTTGACGGCAACCATCGAAGAATCGGTACATGCGGCTCCCGTCCTCGAGGCACCCGACAAGGAAGGCAGTCCGGCAAAACGCCGCACTCGGGATAGTCTCGGTCGACGAAGGCGTATTCGGACGGGATTGCTCCTCGCGACCGCCCTGCCTCCTGTCGTCCTGGTGATCAACCAGCGCGCGGCGCTCGAAATGGCGTTAGGTGTCCTTGGACGTCTCGACTGGGTTTGGATCCCATTGGGCCTGACGTTCGAGGCGATCTCGTTCATGATGGTCGCTCGAGGGCAACGCCGGCTGTTCGGCAGGCACGCGACCGGTTGGAGACTTGGCCCCTTCGTCCGGACCGCACTCGTGTCGAATGCGTTATCGACCTCGATACCTCTCGCGGGACCACAGGCGGGAGCGGTTTACAGCTTCAGACGCTTTAGAGGGCTGGGTGCCGAGCCGATGGCCGCGGGTTGGGCGCTCACGGCCGGCGGCACGATCTCCTCGCTCGCGGCGGCGCTTCTACTGTTGCTCGGAGCGCTGCTCAGCGGGAGCTCGGCCGCAGCGGTAGGGGCGGTATTCGGTGGTGCCGCGTCGGCAGTCGTACTGGTCTTGGCGTTAGCGGCGCGAGGACACGCCGGTCGGGACAGGTTGAGCCGTATCGCGGTCGCCGTGCTGACGGCGACCCGAAGGTTGAGCGGACGTCCCACGACGGACCCGTCGATATTGGCGCGCCGGCACATTTGCGCCCTCGAGGCGATGAAGCTGTCGACAAACGACTGGGTACTCGCCTCTGCGGCAGCGTTGCTCAATTGGCTCGCCGACATAGCGGTCTTCGCGGTCAGCATCGCTGCGGTGGGTGCGTCGATCCCGTGGCGGGGGCTGCTCCTCGCCTATGGCTTAGGCGAGGCAGTGGGGATCGTCGGCTTCACCCCAGGCGGGGTTGGAATCGTAGAAGCGGCGATGGCCGGATCGCTGATGGCGGCGGGGGTTCATCACCCCGCCGCCCTGGCGTCTGTTCTGCTCTACCGGTTGATCAGCCTCTGGTTGGTCACGTCCGCGGGATGGCTTACGTACGTCCACGAACTGCGCGCCCGGGCCAAGGCGCTTTGACGTAACCCGGCGTCGTATCGGTCTAGCGAGAAGAAAGCTCGGAGGTAATCGTGAGAAATCCCAAGCTGCTTATTGCCGGTGTGATCGGACTCGCCGCTGCCGGTGGCGGAATAGCCGCCGCGTCGAGCGGTTCGGCGTCACCCGCGCGCACGTCCCCAGCGGCTCAGGCAGCACCCCCTCAGGTGACACCAGCGCCAGGTTCGTCGACGGTCAACGTCGCCACGGAATCGGTCAACGGCAAGACGGAGCCCATTCTCGTCACCGCTCAGGGCCTTCCGCTCTACACCTACCCAGGGGACACATCGACCCGGTCAGCAGTAACGGGAGGGCTCGCCGCAGTGTGGCCGCCGCTGATTTCCACCGCGCCGACCGAAAGCGGAGCGACGGGACTGGTGAAGGCAGTCGTGACGTCGAACGGATCACAAGTCCAGTACAACGGACACTTCCTGTACACGTTCGTGTCAGACTCCCCCGGACACGTGACCGGCCAGGGTGTCCAGAACTTCTTCGTCGCGACGCCTTCGGGCACGTCAGCCCCTGCATCTGTCCCGCCCAAGGCTGCTCCTAGCTACTCGTATGGATACTGAGACGTCGACGCGTGACCCCGCGGGATCCGAACGCGGCGTGAGCGTTAAGACCCGGCGACCGTCTCTTCGGCTGGAGCCGGAGCTTCCTCCTTGTGCCCGTTGCCGTGTCCATTGCCTGCCCCGTCTTCGTGCCCGTCGTGGGCTATATGGATATCGCCGAGCGTGTGGTAGGCGCCGGTGGCGTCACGGGTGATGATCCCGCCGACCGGTTTCTGGATCGGGTGCGCGTCGGTCCGCTGGAGGGCCTGACACGCCTTGTAGGCGATCGCGAACCCCGCGATCGGGCCGAGGATTGCTCCGTACTGGAGGATCTCGATCAGCCGCTCGAACGCTATGTGGGTATTGTTGGCGATCAGGTCGGTGGCTGTGGCAAGAGTGAGATCCAGGAAGAATATGATCGCTGCAACGCCGACACCGGTCCGGAACGGTTTGTCGCGCGGCCGGTCGAGAAGGTTGTGCGGACCGTAGTCGTTGTAGATCTTCTTGTCGATCCACGGCCACACGTACATCAACGTGAACACGATTCCCGGTATGAGAAGCCCGGGGAACACCGGGTTGGCGATCTCGTGCCCGAACGAGCGGAACTCCCAGTGCGGCCAGAGCCGCACCGATCCGTCGAGCCATCCCACGTACCAGTCAGGCTGGGACCCCGCCGTGACCGTGTAGGGGGTGTAGGGGCCGTAGAGCCAGATCGGGTTGATCTGGACCAGGCCCGCAAGCAGGAAGGTGACCCCGGCAACCATCGTCGCCAGACCCGTGGCCTTCATCGTGTACTGCGGCCAGATCCGGCTCCCCTTGATGTTCGTCTCGGTCTTGCCCGGACCGGGGAAATCGCTGTGCTTCTGTCTCCAGAGGATCATCAGGTGGGCGGTCAGGAGCCCGACTATGAGCGCGGGGAAGAGGAACTCATGCACGATGAACAGCCTCGTGATGAAGATGTCGCCCGGGTAGCGGCCGTTCCAGAAGAGGTAGGCCAGCCACGTGCCGATGAACGGGATCCCCTCGATGATCGAGTAGATAACCCGGATTCCAGTTCCCGAGAGCAGGTCGTCGGGAAGGGAGTACCCGGTGAAACCCTCGAGCATGACGGTCAGCCACAGAGTGAGCCCGATTACCCAGTTGATCTCACGCGGCTTGCGGAAGGCACCGGTAAAGAAGACCCTGCACAAGTGGAACACGACGGCGGCCAGGAAGATGAGAGCCGCCCAGTGATGGGCCTGTCGGATCACCAGGCCGAAGCGCACGTTGAACGAGATGTTCAGCACCGACTGGTAGGCCTCGCTCATGTGCTGGCCGACGAGAGGGTGGTAGGTGCCGGCGTACACGACGTCCTTCTGTGAGGGGACGAAGAAGAAGGTGAGGTAAACGCCTGTCGCGATCAAGACGATCAGCGAATCCATCGCGACCTCGCCGACCATGAACGACCAGTGATCCGGGAAGATCTTGTCGAGGACGCTCGTCAGAAAACGTGACGAGCCGAACCTCTCATCGACGGTGTCGAAGCCGGACTTCCCGAGGGAAAAGCGCTTTTGCGCCGCTGCACGTTCCTGGGTGGTGCTCATTACTTGCGGGTCCAGAAGCCGGGTCCGACCGGCTCGTGGTAGTCGCTCTGGGATACAAGGTAGCCGTCGCTGTCGACCGCGAGCGGCAGTTGCGGGAGAGACCGTGACGCCGGGCCGAACACGGGGTTGCAGTCGGAGAGGACGTCGAAGGTTGACTGGTGGCAGGGGCAGACGAGCTGGCGGGTCTCGGTGTTGTAGAGGCTCGCCGGGCAGCCAGCGTGGGTGCAGATCTTCGAGAAAGCGACCAGGCCACCGATGTTCCAACCCACTCGCTCGGGCGGAACCTTGAACGGCGCGTTACCGATGTTGATGAGGAGCGTCGGGCTGAGCGCGTCGTCGATGTTGCCGTTCGGGAAGACGGTCATGATCCCGTTCACGGGCAGCTGATCCGGCCGGACGGGCATGCCGTCTTCAGAGGTGAGCCGCACGCCGGGTCCCCACTTGGTGTGTAGCAAGTCGTCCTTGGGCCTGGGGCCCAGCGAGAGGAGCGGGGAGAGGGCGGCAATGCCCAACGCACCTCCCACAGCGCCGAGCATCTTGAAGAGGAACGGGCGGCGGGCGATCGGCTCGATGCCCCGGGACAACGACTCTGCCACCGCCACCCGATCGCCCTCCGGCGACACGTGGTGGTGTCCTCGGCTGGCGATAACCTCCCGGTTGGGCAGGAGGTCCCGTCCCCAGAGGACGAAACCGACGCCGAGGCCGAGGAAGGCCGTCGCCCACAGGACGCCCTCTGCCTGGGCCTGCCCGCCGACGGCGTACACCCACGCCAGGCCGACGGACGCGAGGAGGGTGAGGGTCCAGCAGAACGCGATTTTCCGCTCGGCGCGGCGAGCGGCGCGCGGGTCGTCCTCGAAGCGCCAGTGGCTGTCGTCCTGCCCCCTCGGGACGTCCTCTGGCCACGGGTCGCCCGGGTCGATCCCGAAGTGCCGCGGGTCGTCCTGCACCGGGGGGTCGGCGTCGCGGCCTGCAGAGGCCGAGTGCTCTTCAGTCGTGGTCATCCTCTGGTCCCGATCATGCGCACGGCGAACAGTAGAACGAAAAATCCGAACAGGATGCCCACGAACCCCTCGGCAACAGGCCCGAAGTGGGTGATGCCAAGGCCACCGGGATTCGAAGGTTGGTGCAGGTACTGGACGTACTGGGCTATCGCCGAAACCTGGTGGTCCGAGAGTTCGTTGGGTCCGATCACGGGCATCGGCGGTGGCCCGATCCGCATTGCCTCCGCAGCCTGAACCTTGTTGGCGTTGTGCAGGCTGGGGATGACGTTGCCCTTGGACAGCATCCCGCCCGAGCCGGCCGCCTGGTGGCACTGCGCGCAGTTGATGGCGAAAAGCTGTTGCCCCTCTGTCAGAGTGACGCACCCGGGTGCGGGCGTCGCCGTGGGGCAGCGAGGCAGGACGGTCGGGATGTCGGGCCCCGCTGGAGGCTGGTCGGTTATGACCGGGAGAGCGGCTATATAGGCGTTGAGCTGTCCTATCTGCGTCGGGTTGAAGAATGGGTGGTGTCGCAGCGGTTCGTTGCCGGGATCGTTGAGCGGCATGCGACCCGTGGTCAGATAGAAGTCTGCCGCGGCCGCACCGACGTTGACCAGAACCGGCGCGCCCGGCACACCGCCTTCGCCTTGGGGGCCGTGGCAACTCTGGCAATGCTGAACGTAGAGGACCTGTCCGGCGGCGATGTCGGCGGGGTTGGTGCTCACCTGCATCGGCTGGCCGTGCGCGGACCCACCACTCACGAACAGCAAGGAGCAAGCCAGCATCCCGAGCCCTACGAGGGCGAGCGGTACGGCCAGACGGCGGCGAGTTTCGTGGTTCAGGTTCGGCATCACTTGAGAACGAAGATCACTAGGAACAGGGCGATCCACACCACGTCGACGAAGTGCCAGTAGTAGGACAGGAACTCGATTGGCGGGAGGGTTCTGTGGCCGAAACGGCTGGTCTTCAGCACTCTGAATCCCATCAAGATCATGCCGATGAGGCCACCCGCGACGTGGAGGAAGTGGAAACCGGTGAGGGTGTAGAAGGCGGAGCTGTACGCGTCGTGACTGATCGCGAACGGGCGGCCGAGGTAGTCGGAGATCTGCATCCCCTCGAACAGGCCGCCGAGAACGAAGGTGAGCACGAGCCAACCAAGAAAACCCCAGCGCGAACCCTGAATTGCTCGGTGCACGCCGTACTGCATCGTGAACGACGAGAGCACCAGCAGGATGGTGGCGACCAGAACGGGGGGGACGTCCAGGGTGTCGCCCGTCGGAGGCCACGGGTGGGTGTCCGACCGCAGGCTGAAGTAGGCCGCAAACAGCCCGGAGAAGAACATCAACTCCGAGGCCAGCCACACCATCACACCGACGTTGAGAAGGGCTGGCCGGTAGCTGGCTGGATCAACAGGTCTGATCGCCGGCGACGGGGCGATGGTCGCGGCGCCGCCTGTGGTCGAGATCGCAGTCACTGGGCCATATTTCTACACAACGCCGCCGCCGGTAGCCCAATCCAGCGCAGAGGTATCGTGGGGGCGCATGACGCCGCTGCAGGTCCTGACCCAGGCGAGCTTCGAGCCCATTCCGACGGCTCTCATATGCCTCTCGGTCGCCTGGTACGTGTGGTCGGTCAGGCGGCTGGCGCAGAGGGGCAGGAAGTGGCCTGTGGGCCGCACAGCGGCGTTCGTGTCAGGTGAGTTCCTCCTGGCGCTTGCCCTGGTGTCCGGGATCAGCGCCCACGACGAGAACTTCACGGTTCACACCATCCAGCACATCGCCATCGGGATGCTCGCGCCGGTGTTCCTCGCCCTCTCCGCCCCGATAACGCTCGCCCTCCAGGCCAGCCCGCGTCCGGTCCAAACCAGCATCATCAAGGTGCTCCACAGCCCGGTTGGGCGGCTGATCTCCAACCCGGTGTTCGCGTGGGCGTTCTACGGGGTGTCGCTCTTCGGGCTGTATTTCACGAGTCTCTACGCGATCACGCTCCGTAACGGCACAGTCCACAACCTCGTTCACCTGCATCTCCTGGTGGCGGGGTCCATCTTCTGGTGGCCGGCCGTGGCGGTCGACCCGCTCCCCAAACGGATGAGCTACGGCGTGCGCATCGGATACCTCCTCCTCGCCCTCCCGTTCCACACCATCCTCGGCATGGCGCTCGACAGTCAGACGACGCCGATCACGCCTACGACGCCGCTGTCCCAGTTGCACATGGGCGGTGGGCTGATGTGGGTCTCAGGCGAGATGCTCGGGCTGGTCGGCACGCTGGCGGTTCTGGTGCAGTGGTTCCGAGCCGACGAGAGGGCCGCCAAGCGCATCGACCGCGCATCCGAGGAAACAGCGGCGAAGCAGCTGGCCTACTGGAGGGCCACACGCGAGGCGGCGGCGAAGGCCGTCTCCAACTAAAGGTCTTGATCGGCCTCGACGACCTCCTCGCAGCCCGGGACCGGGTGAAGAAGGTGATCCGACCGACGCCGGTCGACAGGCCGGAGTCCTTGTCGAAGCTCGCGGGACGACCGGTGCTACTCAAACCGGAGCACCAGCAACGCACCGGCTCGTTCAAGATCCGTGGCGCGTACAACCGGATAGCCCAACTCCCCCTGGGCGTCCCGGTAGTTACCGCCTCCGCGGGAAACCACGCCCAGGGTGTCGCCCTTGCAGCGTCGCTCACCGGCCGCAAGGCGACGATCTTCATGCCGCGGAACGCGGCTTTACCGAAGGTCACCGCCACCCGCGACTACGGCGCGAACGTGAGGCTCGAAGGAGAGGTCGTCGATGATTGCATCGCTCTCGCCAAGTCCTTCGCCGGCGAGACCGGAGCCGTCTACGTCCCACCCTTCGACGATCCCGATGTCATCGCCGGGCAGGGAACCGTCGGGCTCGAGGTGCTCGAAGAGGCTCCCGAAGCCGAGGTGGTCGTGGTCCCAGTCGGCGGCGGCGGTCTGATCGGAGGGATCGGCGCGGCTGTCGCGTTGAGCCCACCCCCGGCTGGTTCCTCGCGCCCGCCGCGGGTCGTGGGCGTCGAGGCCGCCGGTGCGCCGACCCTCACCGAAGCACTCGCGGCGGGCCGCCCGGTGACCCTCGATCGCCTGGCGACCATGGCCGATGGGATCTCGGTGGCCTGTTGCAGCGATCTGACCCTGTCGCTTTCCGAACGGTTCGTCGACGAGATCGTCACCGTCGACGAGGAGGAGATAAGCCAAGCGATGCTGCTGCTCGTCGAGCGCGCCAAGGCGGTCGTAGAACCGTCGGGCGCGGCGTCTCTCGCAGCGATAATGAACGGCCACGTGCGTGGCTCCGGTCCAGCTGTCGCGATTCTTTCCGGCGGAAACGTCGATCCTCTGCTTTTGACCAAGCTCATCGAACATGGTCTCGCCTCCGCCGGGCGATACCTCACGTTGAGGGTCGTGATGGCCGACCGCGTCGGAGCTCTGGCTGCGTTCACCACGCAGCTGGCCGCGCTGGGTCTGAACGTTCTGGACGTCGAGCATCACCGGAGCGGAAGGGCACTGGCGGTGTCAGAGGTCGAAGTCCAAGTAACCGTGGAAACAAGGGACTTCGCCCACCACGCCGAAGTGGTCGCGGCGCTGACCGCCTCCGGCTACCGGGTAGTCGAACCGGTGGACTGAACCAAGCCGTTCTGGGCGGCCGCGTTGTAAGTGACGTCTCGGAGGCACAGCCCGTGCGGCGGGGCAATCTGCCCGGCGGTCTGCCTCGAGTGGGACCGAAGGATGAAGGTCATGTCGCCCGCCCTCTTTTTCCCAAGCCCAACATCGACGAGGGTGCCGACGAGGCTGCGCACCATCTGATGACAGAACGCGGAGGCCTCGATCTCGAAACGCAACATCGAGTCCCCGAGGTCGACCCAACGCGCATCGCGAACCCGCCTGATCAGCGATGGGTCCTGCACTGGCGGCCGCCGGCAGAACGAGGAGAAGTCGTGCTCGCCGATGAGCGGATCGCAGGCGAGCCGCATCGCCGCCAGATCCAGGCGATCGGGCACGTGCCACGCAGTCCGCGCCGAAAACGGATCCGCCACCGCGTCATTCCGCACCGTGTACCAGTAAGTGCGTCCGGTTGCCCACCGCCGTGCGTCGAAGCCCTCCGGCGCGACCGAGACTTCTCGGATCACGATCGCGGGTCGGAGCGCCCGGTTGAGCGAACGCTGCAGCGCTGCCGGATCTGCATCGGCGCGCGCCTCGAAGCTGACGACCTGCCCCCACGCGTGCACCCCGGCGTCGGTACGTCCCGCACAGGTCAGCTCGACAGTGTGGCGCAAGGTGCGTTCCAACGCGCCGCAGATCGCGCCGGCGATGGTCGGCACGCCCGGCTGCAGCGCGAAGCCGCGGAAATCGCCCCCGTCGTAGGCGAGGACCATCCGCAGGCGAACCGTCGGAGCCTCGCTAACAGACGTTGCGGCTGCCGGTCCGGCGTCGTCGGAAAAAAGGGTCAGGGCGGCGCCCCCGCCGTCCTACTGGACGAACTCGATGCGCGCCATGGGAGCGTTGTCCCCGTGACGCGGGCCCAGCTTGAGTATCCGCGTGTACCCGCCGGCGCGGTCGGCGTAACGGGGGCCGATCTCGCTGAACAGCTTGTGGGCCATGTCCTTGTCGCGGATGAACGCGACAACTTGCCGTTGAAGGTGCACCGCGCGATCCGAGTCGGCGTTGGCTTTTTTCGCTTTGGTGACGCACTTCTCCACTACTGGCCGCAGGGCCTTCGCCTTCGCCTCCGTGGTGACGATCGCCTCGGCCGCGATGAGCGACGCGACCAGGTTTCCCATCATCGCCTTCTGGTGCTCGGAGTCGCCGCCGAAGCGCGGTCCCTTGCGCGGACGACCGGGGAGCGTCGCCATGTCAGGCGCCCTTGGTGCGCAGGGACAGGCCCCGCTCATCCAGCTTCTGGATCACCTCGTCCAGCGACTTCTGACCGAAGTTGGTGATGGCCAGCAGGTCCTCTTCGGTCTTCTGCACCAACTCGCCGACCGTGTTGATCTGAGCGCGCTTCAAGCAGTTGCGCGGACGCTCGGAAAGGTCGAGCTCCTCGATCAGCAGGTCGAGGTCCGGTGAGCCGCTGGTGACCGAGCCGACATCGCCTAGCTCGAGGCCTTGAGGGCTGTCGCTCATCTCCGCGACGAGTGCAACGAGTGAACGAAGCGTGTCGCCGGCGGAGGCAAGCGCCTCGCGCGGGGAGATCGATCCGTCGGTGGTGATGTCGAGCACGAGCCGGTCGTAGTTGGTCGACTGCTCGACCCTGGTCGGCTCCACCGAAAACGCAGCCACCCTGATCGGCGAGAAGATCGAGTCGACGGGGATGACGCCGATGGTCGACGACTTCTTGTTCCGATCGGCCGAGACGTAACCCCTTCCGCGCTCGACGGTGATGTCAGCGGCGAG
The DNA here is from genome assembly GCA_036378675.1 of Acidimicrobiales bacterium. Classification (NCBI taxonomy): domain Bacteria; kingdom Bacillati; phylum Actinomycetota; class Acidimicrobiia; order Acidimicrobiales; species Acidimicrobiales bacterium. The sequence continues at coordinate 85,760 of DASUWA010000051.1, read as the reverse complement.
CCGTCCCTTCGAGTTGACGGTGGCGATCACTAGGTCCGGGTTGAGGACTTCGACGTCGGCGGTCGTGATGATGTCGCCGGCGGTGACGGTCGCCGGACCGCGCACGTCGAGGCGGAGGGTTACCGACTCGTCGGTCTCGACCCGCAGGACCACGTCCTTCAGGTTGAGGATGATATCGGTGACGTCCTCCTTCACACCCGGCAGGGTGGTGAACTCGTGGAGCGCCTCGTCGAAACGAACCTGGGTCACCGCCGCGCCGGGAATCGAGGACAGCAGGGTGCGGCGAAGTGCGACACCGAGGGTGTGTCCGAAGCCCGGCTCGAGCGGTCCGATCGAGAACCGCTGGCGGTTCCCCTCCTGCTCGCCTAGAGCTTCTACGTTGGGGCGTTGGATGATCAGCATGTTGTCCTGTGCTTCCTGCTTGTTTGCTGGACTACTTGGAGTAGAGCTCGACGATCAGCGACTCGCGCACCGGAACGTCGATGTGCTCCCGCAGAGGGTTGTCTAGGACCGTCACCTGCATCCCGTTTTCCCCGGTCTCCAGCCAGGGCGGAACGGTCCGGTCGAGGGTGTCGAGGTTGTGGCGGACGATGATCATCGAGCGCGCCTTGTCCTTGAGCGAAACGACATCGCCCTTGCGCAACCGGTAGCTCGGGATGGTGACCCGCTTGCCGTTCACAAGCACGTGCCCGTGGCGGACCAGCTGGCGCGCCTGCGAACGGCTTGCGCCCCACCCTGCGCGGAAGGAGACGTTGTCCAGGCGCATCTCGAGCATCCGGAGCAGGTTCTCGCCGGTGATTCCCTGCTGACGGTTGGCTTCCTCGTAGAGGTTCTTGAATTGCTTTTCCAGGAGCCCGTAGATCCGCCGGGCCTTCTGCTTTTCCCGGAGCTGGGTCAGGTACTCCGACCCTTGCCGCATGCGGTCCCGCCCGTGCTCTCCCGGCGGGTACGGCCGGCGCTCGATCGGGCACTTCATCGAGTCGCACTTGGGCCCCTTGAGGAAGAGCTTCATCTTCTCCCGCCGGCAAAGGCGGCAAACCGGTCCCGTGTACCGAGCCATCAGACGCTCGCCTCCCTAGACACGGCGGCGCTTCTTGGGGCGGGTGCCGTTGTGGGGAATCGGGGTGATGTCCTTGATGCCGGCGACCTCGATACCGGTGTTCATGAGGGACCGGATGGCGGTCTCACGGCCCGAGCCGGGACCCTTGACCAGGACCTCGACCTTTCGGACTCCATGCTCCATTGCCCGCCTGGCGCAAGCCTCGGCCGCAAGCTGGGCCGCGAAAGGAGTGGACTTGCGGGAACCCTTGTAGCCGACGTTGCCGGCGGACGCCCAGGCGAGGACGTTGCCTTCGGGGTCGCTGATCGAGACGATGGTGTTGTTGAACGAGCTCTTGATGTGCGCCACCCCGTAGGTGACGTTCTTACGCTCTCGGCGTCGGGGGCGGCGCCCGCCCGGCTTCGGCTTTGCCATTTTCTCCTAGGGCTGTTCTTTCATCTGGCTTTCGGGGGAAACCCCGCCGGGGCGCCGGCTCGAAAGTCGGCGACGCCTCCAAGGCCGGGCTCAGTGCTTACGGACCTTCTTCTTGCCGGCGACAGTCTTCTTCGGTCCCTTGCGGGTCCGGGCGTTGGTGTGGGTGCGCTGGCCGTGAACCGGGAGACCGCGGCGGTGGCGGACCCCCTGGTAGGAGCCGATCTCCATCTTGCGCTTGATGTCCTGGGAGACGTCCCGGCGCAGATCGCCTTCCACCTTCAGGTTGGCGTCGATCCAGTTGCGCAGCCGGGTTACTTCTTCGTCAGTCAGGTCACGGACCCGGGTGTTCGGGTCGATACCGGTGGCTTCGGCCACCTTCTCCGCCTGGGTGTCGCCGATCCCGTAGATGTAAGTGAGAGAGGTCCCGAGCTTCTTCTCCCGGGGGATGTCAACTCCAGCGATACGTGCCACGACCGAACTCTTCCTCAGCCCTGGCGCTGCTTGTGGCGCGGGTTCGTGCAGATGACCATCACTCGACCGTGACGGCGGATCACCTTGCAGTGCTCACAGATCGGTTTTACGCTCGGACGAACTTTCACGACGCTTTCCTTTGGTCCTTCGGACCTCTAGATCGGACCGGGATGGCTGGGACCCCGCCCGCGGCAAAGCACCGCGGGCCGGCGAAACATCCTACTACGCGCGGCGGTTTACCGTCCATCGGGGCTGGCTGAGAGGCCTATCCGGGGCCTTCGCCGGCCGCCTGGGCCCTCGAGAGTGCGTTTGGGTGTGGAATTCGACGCCGAAGGGTCAAATCCCACGCCCGGACACCGAAACCACTCCCAAACGCCTTCAGCCGCCTTTGCGCCCCCCCCGGCGCCCCTTACTCCGGCAGGGTCAGAACCTCCGGCCCCCCGTCGGTCACCGCGATGCTGTGCTCAAAGTGCGCCGAGAGCCCCCCGTCGGCGGTCACGACGCTCCACCCGTCCTCCAGCAGACGGGTTCCGGGGCCGCCGGTGTTGACCATCGGCTCGACCGCGAAGACCATGCCGGCCTTCATCACCGGGCCGGGGCGTCCGGGCCAGTAGTTCGGGACCTGGGGCTCCTCGTGCATGGCGGTGCCGATGGCGTGACCGACGTACTCCCGGACGACCGAGAAACCCGCGTTCTCGACGACCTCCTGGATCGCCCGCCCGGCTTCGTGCAGCCGGTTCCCGTCCTTCATCACCGCGATGCCCGCCCACAGGCTGTCCTCGGTCACCCGGATCAGCATCTCCGCCCGCGGGCTGATCTTCCCTACCCCCGTGGTGAACGCGGCATCCCCGTGATAGCCCTCAACGATCGCCCCGCAGTCGATCGAGATGATGTCGCCCTCTTCGAGGCGGCGGGGGCCCGGTATGCCGTGCACGATCATGTTGTTGGGCGAAGCACAGATCACCGCCGGGAAGCCGTGGTAGTTCAAGAAGTTGGACTTCGCCCCGCGCCGGTCCAGCACTTCCCGGGCGACCCGGTCGAGTTCGGCCGTGGTCACCCCAGGCTTCACCGCACCCCTCGTGGCTTCGTGCATCTCAGCTACGACCTTGCCGGCCTTGCGCATCTTGGCGATTTCCTCGGGGGTGCGGCGCACCCGACCATTGAAACACCGCAGCGCCTGCTTCAGGCGAGCGAGGCGGTATACGGCCGGTCTAGCTGCCGTCCACGACGTTCGCGAAGTCCCGCCGCCGGTCGATCTCGTCGATCACCCGTCCGGTGACCTGGTCGGGACTGCCGCTTCCGTCCACGACCGCCAGGAGGCCCCTCGACTTGTACCAGTGGACGAGCGGTGCCGTCTCCCTCTCGTACAGCTCCAACCGCCGGCGGATGGCCGCCTCGGTGTCGTCGTCGCGCTGAACCACCTCGCCGCCGCAGACGTCGCAGATTTCGTTCACCCTTGGGGGGTTGTCGACGACGCTGTAGTTGGCGCCGCAGTCCGAGCAAACCCTCCGGCCGGCTAGACGGGTGAGCACCTGCTCCGTGTCGACCTCCAGGTCGATGACCAGGTCGAGCTGCCTGGGTTCGAGCAGCTCCGAGAGCGCCTCAGCCTGATGGACCGTGCGTGGAAATCCGTCGAGGATGAATCCCCGGTTGGTGGTGTCGCCGCGCGTGAGGCGTTCCCTGACCATGCCGATGACGATCTCGTCGGGCACCAGTTCGCCGGCGTCGAGATACTGCCGTGCTTTTTCCCCGAACTCCGAGCCGGACCGCACGGCTGCCCTGAACGTGTCACCGGTGGACACGTGCGGGACCACGTAATGCCGCGACAGCCGCACCGCCTGCGTGCCCTTGCCCGCCCCCTGCTTACCGAGGACGACCAACCGGGCACCGGGGTTCAACTTCCCGGCCTCCTCGGTATGGACGGCACTACTTCAGAAAGCCCTCGTAGTTGCGCAGCATGAGCTGGCTGTCGACCTGCTTCATGGTTTCGAGTGCGACCCCGACGGCGATGAGGATCGTCGTCCCGGCGAAGGGGTAATTCTGGATGCTCCAGATCGCCAGCATGATCGACGGCAGCAGGGCGATCGCCGCGAGCCAGAGGGATCCGGGCAGGGTGATCCGGTTCAGGATCCCCTGCAGGTGCCGCTCTGTCGGGGGCCCCGGTCGGATGCCCGGGATGTAGCCGCCCTGCTTGCGGATCACCTCCGCCTGCTGGTGCGGGTCAAAGGTTATTGCCGCGTAGAAGTAGGCGAACCCGAGGATCAGCACCCCGTAGAAGAGGATGTACCAGACGTCGTTGGGGCGGGCCAGGTGAACGCTGATCCACGTCTGGACGTGTTTCCAGAAACCGTGGCTCGGCAACACGTTCGAGATCAGGATCGGGAAGTACAGCACCGAGCTGGCGAAGATGATCGGAACGACACCGCCGGTGTTGACCTTCATCGGTATGTACGTGCTCTGGCCGCCGTACATCCGCCTGCCCACGACCCGTTTGGCGAACGTGACGGGGATCCTTCGTTGCCCCTGCTCGATGAAGACGATCGCGACAAGGAGAGCCAGCGAGATCGCAACGATGACCCCGAACTTGACCCAGCCGGCTTCGACTCGCACCGATGCGCCGCCCGACGGGAGCGTCGCGACCACGTTGGTGAAGATGAGCACCGACATCCCCTGCCCGACACCGCGTTGGGTGATCAGCTCGCCGAGCCACATGACGACCACGGTGCCGGCGGTCATCGTCAGGACGATGAGCAGCACGCGGGGGACGGTGAACTTGGGAATCAGGTCGATGTTCAGGCTCTGGCCGCCGAACAGACCGCCGCCGCCGTTGTGGAATACGTAAGCGAGACCGGTCGACTGCATGACGGCCAGGGCGATGGTGAGATAGCGGGTGACCTGGGTGAGCTTCTTCTGCCCGACCGCCCCCTCTTCACGCCATTGCTCGAACTTCGGGATCACCACGATCAGCAACTGAATGATGATCGACGCGGTGATGTACGGCATGATCCCGAGCCCGAACACGGCGAACTTGGTCAGCGCGCCGCCGGAGAACAGGTTCAGGAAGCTCACCACGCCGGCGTGCTGCGCCGACGAGGCAAGCGATTGGACCGCATGGAAGTCGATGCCCGGACACGGGATGTTGGCACCGAAGCGGTAGACAATGATGACAAACAGGGTGAAAAGGACCTTGTTGCGAAGGTCCGGAACCCTGAACATGTTGGCCAGATTGCTGAGGGTGCTTCTCATCGGGTCTGGTCTTCTCCGGGACGGGCACTCACGACGGGCAGGCTAATCCCCTTGGCTCGCCGCCGCTGATCGGCGCAATGGGTTTTAAAGACTATGTGCTGGCCACCGGCAATGACTGTTAACGGTTGGTGAGAGCGTTCCCCTTGGCTGGCGGCCTGCCGTGGCCGAACGGCGGCGGGAGGACCTGCGTGCTGCCACCTGCGCGCTCGATCGCCGCGACGGCTGACCGCGAAAACGCATGAGCCGACACCTGCATCCGCCTGTTCAGCTCACCCCGACCGAGGACTTTGACCAGGCCGTGCTTGTGGACCAAACCGACCGCCCGGAGGGTTTCAGGCGTGACAGTGTCACCCTGGAACTCCTGAAGGGTGTCGAGGTTGATCACGTTGTATTCCACCCGGAAGGGGTTCTTGAATCCCTTCAGCTTCGGGATCCGCTGCGTCAGAGGGAGCTGGCCGCCTTCGAACCCGGGCTTGACGTTGTCGCGCGCGCCCTGGCCCTTGGTGCCACGGCCGGCGGTCTTGCCGCCCTTGCCGGCGATGCCGCGCCCGACGCGCCGGCGCTGGCGGGTTGACCCGGGAGCGGGAGCGAGGTCGTGGACCTTCATGGGGCCTCCTCCGTTGACTCGGTTGAATCGGTCGACTCAGTCGACGCCTTCTTGGCCGTCGCGCGTGTGGCCGGCTTCCCAGCCTTCGCCGCTTTCGCAGGCGCAGCGGGTCCAGCCGGTGCGGCCGGCGTGGCATCGGCGACCGCCACGAGGTGCGGAACCCGCGCGATCATGCCCCGGATCTCGGGCCGATCGGGAAGAGTGTTGCTCGTCCCGATGCCGTGAAGGCCAAGGGCGCGCAGGGTCCCGCGATGCTTGGGCTTGGTGCCGATCCCCGACCGGGTCTGGATGACGGTAATCAAGGAGCCGGCGCCAGTCGCGGCAACACTCGAAGACGGCATCAGGCGACCTCCTCGGGCACATGCGGACCGCGCTGGGTCTCCTTGTAGGCCCGCCACAGGCCGGACGGGGTGATCTCCTCGGGTGATTTGCCGCGCAGCTTGGCTACCTCGTCCGGCCGCTTCAACGCTCGGAGGCCCGCGACCGTCGCCTGGGCGACGTTGATGCTGTTGGACGAACCGAGCGACTTGGCCAGGATGTCGTGGATGCCGGCCATCTCCAGGATCGCCCGCGCCGCACCGCCGGCAATCACGCCGGTACCGGGAGCAGCGGGCTTCAGGAGCACTCGACCCGCGCCGGCCTCACCTAGAACCGGGTGGGTGATGGTGCCGCCGGCGAGCGGAACGGAGAAGAGGTTCTTCTTCGCCTCCTCGATGCCTTTCTGCACCGCGAGCCCTGCTTCCTTCGCCTTGCCGTAACCGAGGCCGACCGTGCCGTTGCCGTCGCCGATCACCATCAGCGCGGCGAACGAGAACCGCCGGCCACCCTTGACGACCTTGGCGACGCGGTTGACCTTGATGGTGCGGTCTTCGAACTGCTGATCTGCTGCCATCTAAAACTCCAGTCCGGCCTCGCGGGCCGCGTCTGCGACGGCGGCCACCCGGCCGTGATACAAGAAACCCCCTCGATCGAAAACTACCTGCGACACCCCGGCGGCCTTGGCGCGCTCGGCCACCAAACGGCCGACGGTCGTGGCCGCGGCCTTGTTACCGGTTCCGCCGGAACCCTTGAGGTCCTTCTCCACGGTCGACGCCGCCGCAATCGTGCGACCAGAGCGGTCGTCGATCACCTGCGCCGAGATGTGCTTGTTCGAACGGAAAACCGCCAGCCGCGGACGCTCCGGAGTCCCGCTCACCTTCCGTCGCACACGGTGGTGACGCCGGGACCTGGCGACCTGCTTGTCCTTCGTTGAGTAACTCATTGTTGTTCCTTCCCGGCCGGGCACCCCGCATCCGGAGCCTCCGCTGCCACACCCACTTCAGGAGGGCGGGGACCCCAGCCCCGCTGGTGGCCGTGGGTCGCTATCACTTGGCTGCCTTGCCGGCCTTGCGAATAACTCGTTCGCCGGCGTAACGGACACCCTTGCCTTTGTAGGGCTCGGGCTTGCGGATCTTCCTGATGTTGGCGGCGACCTGACCGACGAGCTCCTTGTCGATCCCCTTCACCGAGATGCGCGTGGGTTGTGGCACCTCGAAGGAGATGCCATCGGGAGCGTCCACGACGACGGGATGGCTGAACCCGAGGGCTAGCTCGAGCTGGTTCGGTCCCTTGGGGGTGGCGCGGTAACCGACGCCGACGATCTCCAGGTCCTTGTTGAAGCCGTCGGTTACCCCGACGACCATGTTGTTGACCAGGCTGCGGGTGAGCCCGTGCAGTGCGCGGTTGTGCCGCTCGTCGTCGGGCCGCTCGACAAGCAGTGTGGAATCCTCTTGGCGAACGGTGATGTCGCCCGGGATGGACCGTGCGAGGACGCCCTTCGGGCCCTTGACGGTGACGTTGCTCCCGGCGATGGTCACCTCAACTCCGGAGGGAACCTTGATGGGTGCGCGTCCGATTCGGGACATGAGTATCGCTCCTCTACCAGACGTAACAGAGGACTTCGCCGCCGACGCGACGCTGGCGCGCCTCGCGGTCGGTCATCAGTCCCTGGCTTGTCGAAAGAACCGCAACCCCGAGTCCCCCCAGGACGCGGGGAAGCTTGTCCGCGCCTGTGTAGACCCGCAGGCCTGGCTTGGAGACTCGCCGCACTCCGGAGATCGTCCGGGCGCGCTCCTTGGTGTACTTCATCCTGATCTCGAGAATCCGACCGGGTCGCTCCTGCCCCTCATTCACCATGAAGCCTTCGATGTAGCCCTCTTTGACGAGCACGTCGGCAAGGGCCTCTTTGAGCTTCGACGAGGGCATCCGCACGGTGTCGTGCATGGCAACGTTCGCGTTGCGTATCCGCGTGAGCATGTCGGCGATCGGATCTGTCATCGTCATACCGGCGGCCTCCTACCAGCTCGCCTTCGTAACGCCGGGAACCTCGCCGGCATGAACGAGCTCGCGCAGGCAGATCCTGCACAGGCCGAACTTGCGGAACACCGAGTGGGGGCGTCCGCAGCGTCCGCAGCGCGTGTACGCGCGCACCTTGAACTTGGGCTTGCGCTGGGCCTTGATTATGAGAGCCTTTTTGGCCATAGGTGTCTGACTGCCTTCTGCTAGTTGCCGTCTCTGCGGAACGGAAAACCGAATGCGTCCAGGAGCGCTCTGCCCTCTGCGTCGGTCCTGGCGGTGGTCACGATCGTGATGTCCATGCCCCTGGGGGCGTCGATCTTGTCGTAATCGATTTCGGGGAAGATCAGTTGTTCGGTAACGCCGAACGTGTAGTTGCCTCTGCCGTCGAAACCCTTGGGAGAAAGACCACGGAAGTCGCGAATCCGGGGTATCGCAAGGCTCACCAGCCGGTCGAAGAACTCCCACATGCGGTCCCCGCGAAGCGTGACCTTGCAACCGATCGCATTGCCTTCCCTGAGCTTGAAGCCCGCGATCGACTTCTTCGCCCGGGTCACGAGCGGCTTCTGGCCGCTGATCACTGTTAGGTCGCGAACTGCGCCTTCCAATAGTGACGCCTGCTGGGTTGCGCGGCCGACGCCCATGTTGATGACGATCTTCTCCATGCGCGGGACCATCATCACGTTCGCCAGGTTGAGCTCCTGCTGCAAACGAGAACGGGTCTCGCTGTCGTAGCGTGTCTTGAGGCGCGGGCGCTCGGACGTCGCGGGCGCCGCCATTACAGCTCCCTCCCGCACCGCTTGCAGACGCGCACCTTGGTGCCGTCGTCCTTGATTTCGTAGCCGACCCGAACCGCTCCGTCCTTTGGGCAGACCAATGCGACCGATGACACGCTGATCGGCATGTCCTTGTCGATGATGCCGCCCTTCACACGAACCTGCGTCTGGCGTTGATGCTTCTTCGCACGATTGATGCCGTCGACTATGACCGTTCCGTCTTTCGGCAGAACCTTCATGACCGTCCCGCGCTTGGTGCGGTCCTTGCCGGTCAACACCTCGACCTCATCGCCCTTACGGATACGCATTACAAAACCTCCGGCGCCAAAGAGATGATCCTCATGAACCTCTTGTCGCGCAATTCCCTTCCAACCGGACCGAAGATCCGGGTGCCGCGTGGCTGTTGCTGATCGTTGATGAGAACGGCTGCGTTCTCGTCGAAACGGATGTAGCTGCCGTCGGGGCGGCGCTTTTCCTTCTTCGTCCGGACGACGACGCACTTGACGACGTCGCCCTTCTTCACGTTCGCGCCTGGGATCGCGTCCTTTACGGCAGCGACGAAGATGTCCCCGATCGACGCGTACCGGCGCCTCGAACCGCCGAGCACCTTGATGCAGAGGACCTCCTTCGCACCGGAGTTGTCGGCAACACGAAGCCTGCTCTCCTGCTGGATCATTTCGCCCTCTCTAGGACTTCTACTACCCGCCAGCGCTTCAGCTTCGACAACGGCCGCGTCTCCGACACCCGCACCCGGTCCCCGACGCGAAGGTCGTTGGTCTCGTCGTGGGCGTAGAGCCGCTTGGTCCGCTGCACGGTCTTTGCGTACCGGGGATGACGAACCCGCTCGATCACGCCGATGACTGCGGTCTTGTCCATCTTCACGGATACGACCAGGCCCTCGCGGATCTTGCGGCGGTTGACACGCTTGTCCTCGCCGGCTGCGTCGGAACCTTGCCCCGGCGTTTGACCGGAAGTGTTATCGCTCATCGAGCCCTCACCTCATTCGCGGCGGCAGCCGCCTCAGCCGCCTCGGCGGCCTCTATCTCCCGTTCCCGCAGCATCGTGGCGATACGGGCCACTTCGCGCCTGACTTGACCGAGGCGCGCGGAGTTGTCCTGCTTGCCCGTCGCCAGCTGGAAGCGAAGGTTGAACAACTCGTGCTTCGACTCAATGAGCTTCTGCTCCAGGTCGGCTTCGCTGAGCTCACGCAGCTCCTTGGCCTTCGTCATCCGACCTCGACCTCCTCCTGATGCGAGCGGACGACGAATCGTGCCTTGATCGGCAGCTTCTGGATCGCCCTCTCCATCGCGGCGCGGCCGAGCGTCTCGTTGACCCCTCCGAGCTCGAACAGGATTCGCCCGGGCTTGACTACGGCGACCCAGTACTCCGGGTTTCCCTTGCCAGAACCCATGCGCGTTTCGGCCGGCTTCTGGGTGATCGGCTTGTCGGGGAACACCCGGATCCACACCTTCCCACCACGGCGAACGTGGCGGGTCATCGCGATACGGGCCGCCTCGATCTGGCGCGCGGAGATCCATCCCGGCTCGAGCGCCTGAATCCCGTAGTCGCCGAAGATGACCGTGGTACCGCCTTTCGCCTGCCCGGTGAGCCTTCCTCTTTGGACCTTGCGGTGCTTGACCTTGCGCGGCATCAACATGGGTTAAGCGTCCTTCGGGAAGTGAGGGGTCTCGTGGTGCTCGCCCCGGGTCCGGCGCTCAATGTCCTCTTCCTCGGCGAGAAGGCGTTCGAGCTCGGGATCGACCTCGACGATCGGGCGGTTCTCGTCCTCCACGTCCGCCTGATCGCCGACCTGCTCGGCTGCGGGCACCCCGACTCCGGAGCCAGGCTCACCGAGATCGGGCCGGCGCCGGCCACCGCCGGCGCTGATGACCCGGCGGGGACGACCCTGGCCGGACGTCTCGCCGACCGCCATCGCCGCCTCGCGGGCGATCTTCTCCTCGGCGGACGTCTTGTAGGGGAGGATGTCGCCCTTGTAGATCCAGACCTTCACGCCGATCCGTCCGTAGGTCGTCCGCGCCTCACGGAAGCCGTAGTCGATGTCGGCGCGGAGGGTGTGCAACGGCACGCGGCCTTCGCGATAGAACTCCCTGCGCGACATTTCCGAGCCGCCAAGACGTCCGGCGCATTGAACCCGGATACCGAGGGCGCCGGCTTTCTGCACGGTCTGGACGGTCCGCTTCATCGCACGCCTGAAGCTGACCCGGCCCGCGAGCTGGTCGGCGATCCCCTGGGCCATGAGCGCGGCGTCTAGCTCGGGCTGCTTGATCTCCTGGATGTTCAGCTGCACCTTCGGGTTCTTGGTGATCTCGGCAAGCTTCGCCCGCAGCCGGTCGGCCTCGGCGCCGCGACGTCCGATGACGATCCCCGGGCGTGCCGTGTGGAGGTCGATGCGAAGACGGTCACGGGTCCGCTCGATTTCGATCCGGCTCACAGCAGCGCGCTCGAGTTGGCTCATCAGGTAGTCCCGGATCTTCCAATCCTCGAGCAGGTAGTCCTTGTAGTCCCGGTCGTTGAACCACCTCGACTTCCAATCGGTGGTCACGCCGAGGCGGAACCCGTACGGGTTGACCTTCTGGCCCATCTACTTGTCGTCTCTCTCTGAGTCTTCCTCGGTGTCTTCGCTCTTCACTTCGTCTTCGCTCTTCACTTCGTCTTCGCTCTTCGCTTCGGGCTCGGCCACAGCCTCTTCCGCTGCGGGCTCCCCGGCGGCAGGCTCTTCGACTGCCAACTCCTCGGCCACTGCTTCTTCCGTCTCGGCAGCCGAAGGGGTGGACGTTTCGGAGTCGAGATCGGTGTCCGCCTCGGCCACCGCCGTTCCGCCCTCTGCGGGACCGGTGGCAGTGGTGTCACCGGTCTCCGGCTCGATAGCTTCCTCTTCGGGCTCTGCGAGAGCCACACCGGCGCGGCGTTCCGCGCGCGTCCGGGTGTCCCCCTCTGCGCGCCGAGCTCCGGCGACCCGGCGGGCGCGCTGCGCGAGCTGTTCTGCACGACGCCTCGCTTGCAGGCGCTGCAACTGATCTTCGGGCAGGCGGCTGACAATGATCGTGATGTGGCTGGTGCGCTTGCGGATCCGAGTCGCCCTTCCCCTCGCCCGAGGCCGCCACCGCTTGATCGTCGTGCCTTCGTCGGCGAAGCATGCCGAGACGTAAAGCTCCTCGGGGTCAAGTTCGTCGTTGTTCTCGGCGTTGGCAACCGCCGAATGCAACAGCTTCCCGACCGTGAACGCCGCGTCGCGCTCAGAGAACCGGAGTATGTCCTCGGCCTCGTGGACCGGCCTGCCGCGCACCAGGTCCAGAACCTCGCGCACCTTGTACGGCGAGATACGCGCATGCCGGAGCACCGCGCGCGTTCCCGCTCGCTCGTTCGTTTTCAGGCCTGGCATCAACGCCTCCCCTGGCGTTCTTGGCCGGCGTGGTAGCGGAACGTCCGGGTCGGTGCGAACTCACCGAGCTTGTGGCCGACCATGGACTCGGTGATGTAGACGGGGACGTGCTTGCGCCCGTCGTGAACCGCGACGGTGTGGCCCACCATGTCGGGGATGATCGTCGACCGCCTCGACCAGGTCTTGATGACCCGCTTCTCGTTGCGTGAGTTGAGGTCGTCGACCTTCTTGAGCAGATGGTCGTCGACGAACGGTCCCTTTTTCAGGCTGCGCGGCATGTGCAACTACCTCCGGGCGCCGCGCGTGCGCCGGCGGCGAACGATGAGCTTCTCTGATGGCTTGGTGCGATCGCGGGTGCGGCCCTCGGGCTTGCCCCACGGCGAAACCGGGTGCCGGCCGCCGGAGCTCTTGCCCTCGCCGCCCCCAAGCGGATGGTCGACCGGGTTCATCGCGACGCCGCGGGTCTGCGGGCGGATCCCCTTCCAACGGTTACGCCCCGCCTTGCCGACGCTGACCAACTCGGCCTCGGCGTTGCCAACCTCGCCGATGGTCGCGCGACAGTCGATCGGAACTCTGCGCATTTCGGTGGAAGGGAGACGCAGCGTGGCGTAGTCGCCTTCCTTGGCTACCAGCTGAACGCTCATCCCCGCCCCGCGAGCGATCTTGCCGCCCCCTCCGGGCTTCAGCTCGACGTTGTGCACGACCGAGCCGACCGGGATGTACCGCATCGGGAGGGCGTTCCCCGGGCGGATGTCCGAACCTTGCCCGCTCTGGAGGATGTCCCCGACAGCGACCCGATTCGGGGCGAGGATGTAGCGCTTCTCTCCGTCGTGATAGTGGAGCAGGGCGATCCGGGCGTTCCGATTCGGGTCGTACTCGATCGCCGCGACCGTCGCCGGGACGCCGTCCTTGGTCCGCTTGAAGTCGATGATCCGGTACTGCTGCTTGTGACCGCCGCCGCGATGACGAGCAGTCTTGCGGCCGTAGGAGTTACGGCCGCCTGTGCCCGGTTTCGGAGCGACGAGGCCTTTTTCCGGACGTTTCTTGGTGATCTCGCCGAAGTCGGACACCGTCTGAAAACGACGTCCCGCGCTCGTCGGCTTCCTTTTGCGCAGAGCCACTGTCAGTTCCCCTCGAAGATCGGGATCGACTGCCCTGAGGCCAGGGTCACGATCGCCCGTTTGGTGTCGGGCCGCTTGCCAAAGGTCTGCTTACGACGGTTCCGCTTGCGCTTGCCGGGCCGGTTCAGCGTGTTCACCTTCACGACGTTGACGCCGAAGATGCTCTCGACCGCGTAGCGGATCTCTGTCTTGTTGGCATCCGGTCGCACCATGAACGTGTAAACGCCTTGGTCAAGGAGGGCATACGACTTCTCGGATACGACCGGCCGGATGATCACGTCCCGTGGGTCACTCATCACTGGTCTCCTCGCGACCTTCAGTCTCCTCGGCAACTTCGGTGTCCACGGCCGCTGCGGGTGCCTCGGTCTTCTCCGTCGTCCCGGCATCCCCTGCCGTCTCGGGCTTCACCGGCGCCGCGGCTTTCGCCGGCGCTGTCCTGGCCTCTACCACCGTCTCGACATCGCTGGCACCGGGCAGCGTTTCGGGAGTGAAAACGATCCAGTCGTTGCACAAAACGTCGTACGCGTTCAGTTCCGACGCGAGGATTATCTGGATGTGAGGCAGGTTCCTGAAGGATTTGTAAGCCTCTTCCTCGGTACGGGACATCACGATCAAGACCTTGCCCTCGAGCCCCAGAGCCTCGAGAGCCGCCTTGGCGTCCTTCGTGCTCGGGGTTTCCCAAGGCCATGAGGCGACGACCGCGACCTTGCCATCCGCTGCCCGGTCCGAAAGCGCCGACCTCAACGCGAGCTGGATCATCTTCCTCGGGGTGCGCTGCTTGTAGCTCCGCGGCTTGGGTCCGAGTGCGACGCCACCACCCGCGAAGTGAGGCGCCCGCTCGGACCCCTGGCGAGCCCGGCCGGTGCCCTTCTGCCGGAAGGGCTTCTTGCCTCCACCGGCTACCTCGGCCCGGGTCTTGGTGCTCTGTGTTCCCGCGCGACCTGCGGCCAGCTGGGCGGTCACCACTTGGTGCAATACCGGGACGTTCGGCTGGATACCGAAGATCGCCTCATCCAGCTCGACCGATCCGCTGGAGGTGCCGGAGACGTCGCGAACATCGACGGTTATCGCCATCACTTGCCTCCCTTGACCGCTCCGCGGATCAGAACCATGCCGCCCCGCGGTCCCGGCACCGAGCCCTTGATGAGCAGCAGATTGCGTTCCGAGTCGGCCTGCACCACCTCGAGGTTGAGCGTGGTTACTTTGGCCGAGCCGTGCTGGCCCGCCATGCGGGTGCCCTTGAACACCCTCGCCGGCGTTGCGCAGGCGCCGACCGAGCCGGGTGCCCGGTGATGCTTGTGGTTGCCGTGGCTGGCGCCCTGCCCTTTGAAGTTGTGTCGCTTCATGCCGCCGGCGAAGCCCTTGCCTTTGCTGACCGCGGTGACGTCGACCTTGTCCCCTGCGGCGAGCACGTCGACGGTCAGTTCTTGGCCGATGCTGTACTCCCCGGCGTCGGCGATCCTGAGCTCCACGAGGGCCTTGCCGGGGTCTACCCCGTTGCCCGCCTTGTCGAAGTGGCCGGCCTCCGGCTTGTTGAGCGCGTGGGCCTTGCGGGTTCCGTAAGTCACCTGAACGGCTGCGTACCCGTCGCGGTCAGGTGTCTTCAGCTGCACTACTCGCACAGGCGTGACCCGGACGACCGTGACCGCGACCGCGCGGTTCTGGTCATCCCACACCTGGGTCATGCCGACTTTCTCGCCGACTATCGCTTTGGATGGCACAGCAGGGCTCTCTCTCGGGGATCGTGGCGGAGGGGGACGGCTACTGCCGACCGCCTCACACGCGGACGCTCCGCCCGGCAAAACCGAGCGGAGCGCTCGTTGGTTGTCTGCCACGGGGTCTCCGGGAAGGCGTTCCTCAAGAGGAAGGCCGGTCCGGACACCCGCGGACGTCGGTCTAACGGACGGCTTGGCAGTATAGCGAACCTGGAGTTCGCCGCTCGCCGGCCGTCCGCGGTTCGGATGCCAGACCCTGGACAGTCGCGGATCGGCCAGACTAGACGGCCGTGGCCCAGCTGCTCGCCCCGAATCCGGCCGTCGTCGACGGGCGTCGCGTCGTTTCGCCGGACGTGGAGCGGATCGATGCGGTGCTTCGGTTCGACGTCCGGGAGCGGTCGGCGTCCGGCGAGGCGTCGGTCGATTTCCTCGCTGGCGATCTGGCGGGCCATCCGGTCCTGGACCTGCGCCAGGAAATCGAGTGGATCAGGCTGGACGGGAAGGATCTGGGCCCGGACGCCTTCCCGAAAATGGACCTGGGCGGGGGTCCCGGGGCGGAGTTGCGGGTTCTCGATTCGAGTCTCGAGGCGGGCACCCATCACCGGCTGGAGATCGGGTATCGCGTCGAAACCCCTGACGCCGTCGACGCTCAGCCGCTCGACTGGACGGACTCGGGTCTCCGGTTCGACTTCTGGATGTCGGACCTTGCCCCGGGGCGCTACCTCGAGTCCTGGGTGCCGGCACCGCTCGTCCACGACCGCTTCGCGCTGAATCTCGAGATCGAGATCTCCTCGGCCGAGCGGGCGCACTCCCTCCTCGCGAACACTGCCGGTGTCGACGCGGTTTCGGCCGGTTCCAAGTGGCGGATCTGCTACCCGGCCCACTTCACCGCACTGTCGCCGATGCTCGTCATCGGGCCAACCGACCAACTGGAGATCAAGCGCACGGCCGTTTCGCTGCCTGGTCGTGAGCGGTCCCTGGGCCTCGTTTGCGGTCGCTACCTCGACGTCGACGCCGACATTTCCGCATGCGAAGACGACATCGCCGCGTGGTTGGCGTACATGGTGGCGAGGTACGGACCCTGGGTTCACGGCGACACTTTCTGGGCGTTTCTCTGGGAACCGGGCCGGGGCATGGAGTACGACGGCGCAACGACCGCCTCGGTGCTCGCGCTCGAGCACGAGGTGTTCCATAGCTGGTTCGGCCGCGGGGTCAAGCCTGCGCGCGCCTCGGACGGTTGGATCGACGAGGCGTGGACGAGCTGGGCTACATCATCGAACCCGGAGCGGCCCCGTTTCGTGGCGACCGAGCTCGGCCTCGACGATCCTCCGGTCGAGCTGTACCCCAGGCACCCGTGGGCCCGCCACACACCGCGCGAGTCCTACACCGAGGGCTACCGCCTGTTTGCCGGCCTGGCTCACCTTTTCGGGGGGGCCGACCGGCTTCGCCAGGCGATGTCAGAGTGGTATCGGGTCAACGCCGGCAAGTCGGCTACGACGGACGGACTCGCCGCCCACCTGACCGCCTGGTCAGGGATCGACATCAGTCCGTGGTGGGCGCGCTACGTGCACGGGCGGGGCTAGGGCCCGACTTCGTTCGGTCGGTCACAACTGATCCTGCCGCCGGTTGCCGCAGTCATATCCGCCGGCGGGTCAAATCGACAGCCAACGCCCCCACGGCAACCGGCGGGGGTGCGGGCGCCGGACCCTCGAGAAACCGGCGCCCCACCCTCAGGCGGGAGTCCCCTTCTCTCGCTCCAATCTGGATCGGACGGCCGACACGCTTCATTGAGATACGCGACCCAACAGAGCTCGATTTCGGAAAAGCCGGACGCCGCGTAGTTAGTTGGTCTGTATCTTGATCTCGATGTCGACGCCGGCGGGCAGCTCGATCCTTTGCAAGGAATCGACCGTCTTCGGCGTGTGCTCGACGATGTCCAGCAACCTCTTGTGAACCCGCATCTCGAAGTGCTCGCGGCTGTCCTTGTACTTGTGGGGTGACCGGATGACCGTGTACCGGTTGCGCTCGGTCGGCAGCGGGACCGGGCCGCGAACCTTCGCCTGGGTACGAAGGACCGTCTCGACGATCTTCTTCGTCGACTGGTCGAGGATCTCGTGGTCGTAGGCCTTCAGCCGGATACGTATGCGCTGCCTGTTGCCGTCAGCCACGGCCCTCTCCTGTTCGAGTCTTCGAGTTGCGGGTTGTCAAGTTTCTGGAAAGCCCGGCAGCCACCAGGGAAGCCGGGGATGAGGGGTTGTCTGGGGGCGGAGCCCCCCGACTGCTTACTTGATGATCTTGGTGACGCTGCCGGCGCCGACGGTCCGCCCACCCTCACGGATGGCGAAGCGGAGACCTTCGTCCATGGCGATCGGCTTCTGCAGCTCGACGGTCATGGTCGTGTTGTCGCCGGGCATGACCATCTCGGTGCCCTCCGCGAGGGTGATCGAGCCGGTCACGTCGGTCGTACGGAAGTAGAACTGAGGCCGGTAGTTGTTGAAGAACGGCTTGTGCCGTCCACCCTCTTCCCTTGTCAGGACGTACACCTGAGCCTCGAACTGGGTGTGCGGCGTGATCGATCCGGGCTTGCAGAGAACCTGCCC
Organism: Acidimicrobiales bacterium; assembly: GCA_036378675.1. Taxonomy (NCBI): domain Bacteria; kingdom Bacillati; phylum Actinomycetota; class Acidimicrobiia; order Acidimicrobiales; species Acidimicrobiales bacterium. The sequence goes on along the minus strand of DASUWA010000051.1, from coordinate 68,013 downwards.
CCGCTCGACCTCCTCCTTCTTGATGCCGCGGAGGAGGGCGCCGATGTTGTCGCCGGCCTGTCCCTCGTCGAGGAGCTTGTTGAACATCTCGACGCCGGTGCAGACCGTCTTCTGAGTGGGGCGGAGACCGACGATCTCGATCTCCTCGCCGACCTTGACGACGCCCTGCTCGACCTTCCCGGTGACGACGGTGCCGCGCCCGGAGATGGTGAATACGTCCTCGATCGGCATGAGGAACGGGCGGTCGATCGCGCGCTCGGGCTCGGGGACGAAGCTGTCCACCGCGTCCATCAGCTCGACGATCTTCTCCTCCCAGTCCTTGTCGCCCTCGAGAGCCTTGAGCGCAGAGACCCGCACGACGGGCGTGTCGTCGCCGGGGAACTCGTACTCGTTGAGCAACTCACGCACCTCGAGCTCGACGAGGTCGAGAAGCTCCTCGTCGTCGACCATGTCGGCCTTGTTGAGCGCCACCACGATCGACGGCACACCTACCTGACGGGCGAGGAGCACGTGCTCACGGGTCTGCGGCATCGGGCCGTCGGCCGCCGACACAACCAGGATGGCACCATCTACCTGGGCGGCGCCGGTGATCATGTTCTTGATGTAGTCGGCGTGGCCAGGCATGTCCACGTGCGCGTAGTGGCGGTTGGGCGTCTGGTACTCGACGTGCGCGATGTTGATCGTGATGCCCCGCTGCTTCTCCTCGGGGGCCTTGTCGATCTCGTCGAACGCCTTGAACTTGGTCCCGCTCGGATCGCGTTCCGAGAGGACCTTGGTAATCGCCGCGGTCAGAGTGGTCTTACCGTGGTCGATGTGACCCATGGTCCCGATGTTCAGGTGGGGCTTCGTGCGCTCGAACTTCTGCTTTGCCATTGGAAGGATCGCTCCTCATGCGATTCCGGCCGGTGCCGGGTTTAAAACGCGGTCGTAAACGATAGTGGTAAATGGGCGGCCCGCGCTCCGGGCTGCCCTACTCGCCCCGGACTCGGGCCACGATCTCCTTGGAGACCGACTCCGGAACTTCCTGGTACGAGTGAAACTGCATGCTGTAGGTCGCCCGCCCCTGGGTGCGCGACCGCAGGTCTGTAGCGTACCCGAACATCTCCGCGAGAGGGACCTGAGCACGGACCACCTGCGAGTTGCCCCGCTGCTCCATGCCCTCGACCTTCCCCCGCCTGGCGGAGAGGTTCCCGATCACGTCGCCCATGTAGTCCTCGGGCGTGACGACCTCGACCGACATGATCGGTTCGAGGAGAACCGGGTGGGCCTGGCGGCAGGCCTTCTTGAAGCACATCGAACCGGCGATCTTGAACGCCATCTCCGAGCTGTCGACGTCGTGGTACGAGCCGAAAACAAGCGTCGCCCGGATGTCGACCTGCGGGTAGCCGGCGAGAACGCCGGACTGCATGGCGTCCTGGATGCCGGCATCGACCGACGGTATGTACTCCTTGGGGATGATCCCGCCGGTGATCTTGTCGATGAACTCGTAGCCGCCTCCGGGGCCGGTCGGCTCGAGGTCGAGCACGACGTGGCCGTACTGGCCCCGGCCACCGGTCTGGCGGACGTAGCGCTCCTCGACCTTCTGGACGGCCTGCTTGATGGTCTCGCGGTAGGCGACCTGGGGCTTGCCGACGTTGGCGTCCACCTTGAACTCGCGGAGCATCCGGTCGACGAGCACCTCGAGGTGCAGCTCGCCCATGCCGCCGATGACGGTCTGGCCGGTCTCCTCATCGGAGTGCACCTGGAAGGTGGGGTCTTCCTCGGACAGCGCCTGCAGGGCACGCGACAGCTTGTCCTGGTCGTTCTTGGTCTTCGGCTCGACCGCGACGTGGATGACCGGCTCGGGAAAGTCGAGCGACTCGAGCACGATCGGTGCGTTCGGGTCGCACAGCGTGTCGCCGGTGGTGGTCTGCTTCATGCCGACCAGGGCGACTATGTCGCCCGCGAAGCATGCCTCGCGGTCCTCGCGATGGTTGGCATGCATCTGCAGGATCCGGCCGACCCGCTCCTTGCGGTCCTTGGTCGAGTTGATGACACCGGAGCCCGCCTTGAGGGTTCCTGAGTAGACCCGGGCGTAGGTGAGCTTGCCGAGGTGGGGGTCGGTCATGATCTTGAACGCAAGCGCGGCGAACGGCTCGCTGTCGTCGGCCTTGCGCTCCAGCTCCTCGACGCCCTTGACGTCCATGCCCCGGGTCGGAGGTATGTCCACCGGTGAGGGCAGGTAGGCGACGACCGCGTCGAGCATCGGCTGAACGCCCTTGTTCTTGAACGCCGAACCGCACAGCACCGGCACTACTTGGCCGGCGATGGTTGCGGCGCGCAGCGCCCGCTCGAGGTCGGCGGCGGTGATCTCCTCCTCGCCGAGGTACTTCTCGGTGATGCTGTCGTCGAAGTTGGAAAGGGTGTCGATGAGGTCGTGGCGGTAGCGCTCGGCTTCCTCACGAAGGTTCTCGGGAACGTCGACCAGGTCGAACCTCTCGCCCTTGGCGGCTTCGTCGGTCCAGACCATCGCCTTCATGCCGAGAAGGTCGACCACACCCTTGAACTCGCTCTCCGCGCCGATGGGTAACTGGACGACGGCAACCGTCGCGTCCAGGCGATCCTTGATCATCTCCACGCACCGGTAGAAGTCGGCGCCGATCCGGTCCATCTTGTTGACGAAGCACATGCGGGGCACGCCGTACTTGTCGGCCTGCCGCCACACAGTCTCGGTTTGCGGCTCCACCCCGGCGACGGCGTCGAAGACGGCAACAGCCCCGTCGAGCACGCGCAGCGACCGTTCCACCTCGACGGTGAAGTCGACGTGGCCGGGCGTGTCGATGATGTTGATCCGCGTGCCGTTCCATTCGGTGGTGGTGGCGGCGGAGGTGATGGTGATTCCGCGTTCCTGCTCCTGCGGCATCCAGTCCATCGTCGCGGCGCCCTCGTGCACCTCTCCGATCTTGTAGTTGATGCCGGTGTAGAAGAGGATCCGCTCGGTCGTGGTGGTTTTGCCCGCGTCGATGTGGGCCATGATCCCTATGTTGCGGATCTGGGCCAGGGGCTTCGTACGTGTTGCAATCGGTTCAGGCATGGGTTGCTTCTTGGGGGGAGAGTTGGACTACCAGCGGTAGTGGGCGAAGGCCTTGTTCGACTCGGCCATCTTGTGCATGTCTTCTCGACGCTTGACCGCCGCACCGACGCCGTTGGCGGCGTCGAGCAGTTCGGCGGCGAGCTTCTGGGCCATGGTCTTCTCTCGGCGCTGCTGGGAATAGCCGACCAGCCAACGGATCGACAGGGTGGCCGCCCGCCGGGGGCGCACCTCGACCGGCACCTGGTAGGTGGCACCACCCACCCGGCGGCTTTTGACCTCGAGCTGCGGCTTGGTGTTCTCGACCGCTCGCTTGACCACGCCAAGGGCGTCGCCGTCGGAGCGGTCCTTGATGATGTCCAGGGCGTCGTAGACGATCCGCTCGGCGAGCGTGCGCTTGCCGCGCTCGAGGATCTTGTTGACGATTTGGGTGACCAGCACCGACCGGTAGATGGGGTCCGGCAGGAGGTCGCGTCGGGGCGCTGGGCCTTTGCGGGGCATCCCGATCAGCCCCTCTTGGCGCCGTAGCGGCTACGGGCCTGCTTGCGGTCGCGGACTCCCGAGGTGTCGAGAGTTCCGCGAATGATCTTGTAGCGCACACCCGGCAGGTCCTTCACCCGGCCTCCGCGGACCAGCACGATCGAGTGCTCCTGGAGGTTGTGGCCCACGCCGGGGATGTAGGCGGTCACCTCTACGCCGCTCGTCAGGCGGACCCGGGCGACCTTGCGGAGTGCCGAGTTCGGCTTCTTCGGGGTGGTCGTGTAAACGCGCGTGCAAACACCCCGCCTCTGGGGTGCGCCCTTCAAGGCGGGCGTCTTGGTCTTTGACGTCTTCTGTTCGCGGCCCTTCCGGACCAGTTGCGCGATTGTGGGCAAGCTAACCTCTCGATGCTCGAACTCTCCGCCGATCGCATCGGGCGCAAACTGCGCGCGGGGACCGGCCGACGGCCGTCCTCCATGGTAGCGCGTTCGACGACCCTCCCGGTCGGCGCACGGCCGAGCGTACGGCTGGGGTCCCCAGGCTCCCGGCCAGGGTGATTATTTCAGCTGCGTAGCAGGTGGAGCAGGACCTCGACGGTCCCACTGTCGCCGACCTTGGCCACCACGAAGCTCGGGTTGGGGATCCGCCATCTGGAAAAAGTCACCGGAATCTGCGCATTCACGTCGATCCCGTCCCCCACCCGCTCGGCGGTGAGCGAGAAGGTCACCGGCTGGGTCACCCCCCTCAAGGTCAGGTCGCCCGTCGCGGCGACGTGGACGGTCTGGCCGGCGCCGGGAATCGTCCCGACCTGGATGGGCTTGGTGAGCCGGAGGCTCGCGTACCGGTAACGGTAGGTCTCCATGATGTACCCGTTGAACTGCACATCCCGCGATCGCTGGTCTGAGCTGATGGCCCTCAGATCCACCGTGAAAGCGCCGGCGGCGACCTCGTTTCCGGAAATGACGATGGCGCCGGTGACCTTCTGGGTCCGACCGACGGCGGCATGGGCCTGCCCGAAAAGGATCTCGTCAACCCGGTACCCGGCTACAGAGCCAGGCCCGACCTTCCAGGTGCCGCTTACCGGTCCGGGAGCGACGGGGCCCGAGGAGGGCGGAAGGGCCAGCTTCGGTGCCGAGCCGCCTTCGACCAGATGGAAGAACACCAGCGGTCCCACAACGACGAGAAAGGCGAGGCCGGCGCCGAACGCTGCGACGCGCGCGGCGCGCCGGCGGGAAACCGGGTTCTGCACGACATTTCCAGTATCGGGCCTACCGTTGAGACGTGACCAGTGGAAGCGGGCGTTAGGAGGCAAGTCGTGAGGAGGCAGGCCAGATGAGCGAGGAGCTATGGGCGAAGGTCGACGACTACCTGAATAGGACCGTGGTCCAGCCTGACGACGCCCTCGAAGCCGCCCTCCGCTCGACTGCGGCCGCGGGCATGCCGCCGATCGCCGTGTCCGCGCCCCAGGGCAAGCTCCTCGCGCTCATGGCGACGATGGTCGGCGCAACCAGGATCCTCGAGATCGGCACCCTGGGCGCGTACAGCACGATCTGGATGGCCCGGGCGCTGCCGCCCTCGGGGAGGTTGATATCGCTCGAGCTGGATCCTCGTCACGCGGAGGTCGCCCGCAAGAACATCGCCGCCGCGGGCCTGGATCATGTCGCGGAGGTTCGGATCGGGGCAGCTCTCGACACGCTCCCGAAACTCGAAGAAGAAGGAGCCGCACCCTTCGACCTGTCGTTCGTGGACGCCGACAAGGTGAACATCCCGGCCTACTTCGACTGGTGCGTCCGCTTGTCGAGGCCCGGAGCGGTGATCGTCGTCGACAACGTGATCCGCAACGGGGCGGTTGCAAATTCGGGTTCCGAGGATCCAGCGGTGCGCGGGGTCAGGTCACTGAATGAGCTGCTGTCCCGCGACGCGAGGGTGTCGGCGACGACGATCCAGACCGTCGGGTCCAAGGGCTACGACGGGTTCACTGTCGCGCTGGTGCGCGGCTAGCCCAGAGCGTTGAGGCCCGACCCCTTCGCCGCGGCGGCCACGGCGTCGAGGGAGTCGTACTCCTCAGAGGTGTCGACGTTGTTCTCGAACTGGATGATGCCGAGTTCGGTGAAACGGTCCCTCAGCCAACCGTCGCCCGCGTCCAGGAGCCCGAGCTTCTTTACGTTCGGCACGATCTTGGAGAAGAGCATCGTCTGGAACATCTCCTCCATCGGATCTGGATGGGTCTGCAGGAATCGCACTACTTCCTTTGGATCGACGCCCATCCTCTCCCAAACGTCCTGCGCGAAGAACCTGTTGCGCAGCCGGACGGCGGTCTCGTAGGCGAACTCCTGGCGCTCCTTGATCTCACTGGCGCCGAGCTGTGAGTAGAGCTCCTGCAGGGAGATGACGCCGAACGCCACGTGCCTGGCCTCGTCACTCATCACGTAACGGAGGAGCTTCTTCAGAAGTGGCTCGTTGGTCAGCATGTGCATGAACCCGAAGGCAGCGAGAGCCAAACCCTCGACCATGATCTGCATTCCGAGGTAGGTGATGTCCCAGCGGCTGTCGGTGATGATGTCGTCGAGGATTTTCTTCAACTGGGGGTTGACCGGGTAAGCACCGCCCATCTTCTCTTCGGTGTAGCGGCCGAACACCTCGACGTGCCGGGCCTCGTCCATCACCTGAGTCGCCGCGTAGTACTTGGCGTCGATCCACGGGACGGTCGCCGTGATCAATCCTGTGCAGATCAGCGCGCCCTGCTCGCCGTGCAGGAACTGCGAAAGCGTCCACGTCTGGTTCTCGATCGCGAACTGCTGCCATTCCTTGTCGCCCCAAGAGGCGGTTGGTGAGTCGCTCACGTCGTGGAGGACATCGAATCGGGCGATGGTCTGCATGAACTCGGCGGCGAGCTTCTCGTTGTCGATCTCGGTGTCCCACTCGAGGTCGGTGGTCGCGTTCCACTGCGACTTCTTCGCCTTCTCGTAGAGCTTCACCAGCGCCGGCCGAGACCGGTCGTAGTCCCACGTGAAGAGCACGTCGCTTTCCTGGTGGATCGTGTGCACCACCTCGTCGACGTCACTGCGCTCGATCACGATCGAATCGACGTCGTTCGCATCGATCCCCGATCCGGCGTTGCGAGCGGCTTCGGTCGTCGACATATCAACCTCCGGGTAGGTGAGCGGCTTTCCTCTGGGTGAACGGCTTTCCTCCGTCGATAATAACCGCTATTTTGGAGTCGTGGCAAGGCCTGGACAGAGCACCGAACGGTGCATCCACACACGTAGCACCCGGCCACCCGCAACTAGCATCGAGCTGTGAGCGTGCCGGTCGACCAGCAGCCAGCGGTTGATTCGACGACCCGGGGCCGCTTGCTCGACGCCGCGGCGGAGGTCTTCTGCGAGCGTGGCTACGACGGCACGACAGTCGCGGAGGTTGCCCGTCGGGCGGGCCTCACCACCGGAGCGATCTACGCCAACTTCCGCGACAAGGCCGAGCTGCTCCTGAAGACGATCGAGAGGAGCTCATCCCACGTCGTTGTCGACATGGAGGCGGCCCGCGAGGCCGGCGTGTCCGCTGCCGATCGGCTCCTGCTCATGGCGCGAAGGATGGTGTCCGAGCCTGACAGCACCGAGAGGCTCCTTTTCGTGGAGATGTTCTCGGCTGCCCGGCGCCACCCCGACGTCGGCACGCGCGTGGCAGAGGCTTTGAAGGCCATGGAGGGCGAACTAACCCGGTTGATGGAGCGAGCCCGCAACGACGGTGATCTCGCCCCCGAATGGGATGCCGCAGTGCTGGCACGGTTCTCCCTCGCTCTCGGAGTCGGTTTCACTCACCTTGCTGTCGCAGGGCTTCCCGATCCCGATCCATCGGAGTGGGTCGCTCTGATCTCACGCCTGATTTCGTCGGTTCGGCCACCCGGGTAGCTGGCGCCGGCCCCCTCAGCTCCGAAGCCGCCCCGTTGACGCTTTCTACGTGGCACAGATTGCTGGTCGAGCCTCGGCGGCCCGGGGTGGTTCGCAACTCGCCGTTCGCGCCCTGGCTGGTCGTGGGAGCGGTTTCTGTCGGTGCGTTCATGGGCCAGCTCGACGCCTCGATCGTCACGCTCGCGTTCCCGACGCTTCGCCAGGCCTTCCACGCGTCCCTAGGGTCGGTTCAGTGGGTCGCCCAGGCATACCTGCTGGTGCTCGTCGGCACTCTGGCCGCGGTCGGGCGGTTCGCGGACATGGCGGGGCGGAAGCTGCTCTACATATACGGCTTTGTCGTATTCGTGGCCGGATCCGCGCTTTGTGGTGCGGCTCCCAACCTGCAACTTCTGATCGTCTTCCGGGTTATCCAGGGTTTCGGGGCGGCGATGCTCCAGGCGAACAGCGTCGCGATCATCGCCAGCGCGACCCCGAAGCACCAGCTCGGCCGCGCCCTCGGCGTCCAGGGCGCGGCGCAGGCGCTGGGGCTGGCTCTCGGCCCGGCGATCGGGGGGCTCCTCATAGCTCTGGCCGGTTGGAGGTTGGTCTTCCTGGTCAACGTCCCGGTGGGCTTGGCAGCGACCTTGCTCGCTTGGCTATTCGTCCCGCGCAGTCGCGACCTCGCCTCCAGGGCACGTTTCGATTGGGTCGGCCTCGGCCTGTTCGTACCGGGAATATGCGCGCTGCTCCTGTCCATCTCGTTCGGAGACCGCTACGGCTGGTCGTCAGGAATCATCGTGTCGGGGTTCTTGGCAGCAATGGTTCTCCTGGCGGGCTTCGGAGCGAGGGAGCGACATACGCAGAGCCCGATGCTCGACCTGTCCCTGTTACGAAAACCCGCCTTTGGCGCCGGCATCGCCAGCGGGCTTTTGTCATACCTGGTCCTGTTCGGCACCCTCACTGTTGCGCCGTTCCTGCTGGAGGTCGGTCACCGTCAGACGACGGGTCACGCGGGGATCGAATTGTTCCTCCTCCCTCTCGGGGTGGGCGTCGCCGCGCCGCTTGCCGGACGCTTGTCGGACGAGGTAGGAGCCCGCCCGCTCACCGTCGCCGGGATGCTCGTCGCGTCAGCCGCCCTGGCCGGGACCGCCCTCTCCTACGGGTCGCTCGCGCTGATGCTGCCGCTCTTCGCCATCGCCGGGCTCGGGATCGGTTCTTTCACTCCCCCGAACAACGCGGCGATCATGGGGGCTGTGCCCAAGGACCAGCGCGGCGTCGCGTCGGGTGTTCTGAACATGACGCGAGGCCTCGGCACATCCCTCGGACTTGCCCTCGCGAGCCTTGCCTATACCGCCGGCGCGGGATCAGGAGCCGCTTCTGAGGCAGCCGCCCGGGACGGCTACAGGAATGCGGCGTGGTTGCTCGCCGGCGCCGCACTTCTCGCGGCCATGATCGCAGCGGTGCGGAAACGCCCTCGCGTGGAACTAAGCGGCTAAGCGCTCCTCGCCCTAAGGAGCGCGGGCTTGCAGCGATTCCTTCACTGGACTTTTGTGGGACATGTCGTTTTTGAGGTGGTGCAAATTTGAAGCCTGAGGTCGCAATTGCACCGGCGATCCCGGATGTACCGGAAAAATGGCGAACGCCACCGGGGCGCACCGGAATAAGCCGGGACTAACGGCCGGACCTTACGTGGTGAAGATCTGCTCCAGGACCCAGTCGGGATGGTCCGACTGCACCCGCGCAAGCCAATAGGGGCTTTCGAACACGGCCAGCAGAACACCGTCTCGGCGATGCAGGACCTCGACTCCCGGAAGCGGGCGCAGGTTGGAGGCGGTCACCTGATCGGTCCTCCGTACCGTCCTCTCGTAAGGACCGGACAGCTCGATCGACGCTCCGAACTCGTGCTCCATCCGGTGGGCCAGCACCTCGAACTGCATCGCGCCGACCGCCGCGAGTACGGGGGTGGGATCGTCGGGCGAGCGCCGCAGGATCTGAACCACGCCTTCCTGCTCGAGCTGCTCCAATCCCCTCTTGAACTGCTTCGATCGCGAAAGGTCGCGCGGGTGCGCGCTTGCGATCAACTCGGGCGGGAAGGCGGGGATCGGCGGGAAAACGACCGGTCCGCCGAAACCGTTCTCGCTCGCGTACAAGGAGTCGCCGACCCTCAGCCCCGACGCGTTGACCAATCCGATCACATCTCCGGGCCAGGCCTGATCGATCGTGTCTCGATCCGATCCGAACACGGATGTCGCGTACTTGGTGGCGAACGGCCGACCGGTCGGGCCGTGAACAAGAGTCATTCCGCGCTCGAAATGACCGGAGCAGACGCGTACGAATGCGACGTGGTCTCGGTGGGCTGGGTTCATGTTTGCCTGAACCTTGAACACGAAACCGGCGAACGGGCGATCCAGTTCGAGTTCCTCGCCGTCGGCGTCGAGCGCCGGTGATGGTGACGGCGCAAGGTCGATGAGCGCGTCGAGTAGGTGTCGCACTCCAAAGTTGGTCAACGCCGAACCGACGAACAGAGGACTGCTGAGCCCGGCCAGAAACGATTCGCGGTCCATCACCGCGCCGACCTCGTCGAGGAGGCTGCATTCCTCCGCCGCTCTCTCCCATTCGGAGCCGTAAGCCGCCTCGGCTTCATCCGCGGCAAGCTCGAACTCGCCGGCGATCTCCGCCCCGCCGCGCGCCTTGGAGAAACCCACGAACGACCCGGTCCGTCGGTCGACCACGCCGTGGAAGACCCCCGGATCTCCTACCGGCCATGTCACCGGGGTGGCGATCAGTCCTATCTGTTGCTCGATCTCATCGAGCAGTTCGAGTGGAGCCCGACCGGGGCGGTCGCACTTGTTGATGAATGTCAGTACGGGCAATCGCCTCGCGTGGCACACCTCGAACAGCTTGAGCGTCTGCGGCTCGATCCCCTTCGCGACGTCGAGGACCATGACGGCTGCGTCAGCCGCGGTAAGGACCCGGTAGGTGTCCTCGGAGAAGTCACGGTGGCCCGGAGTGTCGAGCAGGTTCACCGTGCAATCGCGGTAGGGGAATTGAAGGACCGTGGAGCTGATCGATATTCCCCGCTCCTTTTCCATAGCCATCCAATCGGATGTCGCGCGGCGGCGTCCTGCTCTCGCCCGGACCGCCCCGGCCTCTTGGACCGCACCGGCGTACAGAAGGAACTTCTCGGTGAGCGTGGTCTTGCCCGCGTCGGGGTGGCTGATGATCGCGAAGGTCCGCCGGCGCGCCGCCTCAACGGACGGCGCGAGATATTCGGCGGGGATGGCGGGAACGGTCATATCGGGGGGAACGCAGCCCGGTCGTCGTCGAACGGGTTGACGGGTTGATCGGGGCTGGCGACAACAGGTTACCGGGGAACAGATGCATCCTTGAGAGGTGCGCATCCTGGTTGCCGAGGACGATGACGGGATAGCCGAGCCTCTAGTCGCGGGTCTCACCAGGGAAGGGTTCGTCACCGAGTGGGTATCGACCGGCGCAGCCGCACTCTCGGCTGCGACCCCTGACCTCGTCGTTCTCGATCTCGGGCTGCCGGACATCGACGGTTACTCGGTGTGCCAGCAGCTCAGAGCGCGCTCGTCGGTTCCGATCATCGTGGTTACTGCGCGGGGCGCCGAGGTGGACCGTGTAGTAGGCCTCGAACTAGGGGCGGATGACTACATCGTCAAGCCGTTCGGCTTTCGAGAATTGGTAGCGCGAATCCGGGCGGTGATGCGCCGCATAGGCGAGCTGCCTTCGACCGAACAGGTGCAGGTGCTCGGCGAGCTCAAGGTCGATCGGAGAACCCGTCGAGTGTTTGTGTCGGGGGACGAGGTGATCCTCACGCCGAAGGAGTTCGATCTGCTCGCCCTTCTGGCCGAGGACCCGGGAGCTGTGGTCAACCGGCAGACCATCCTCGAAGAGGTGTGGGACCCGCACTGGTACGGCCCAACCAAGACCGTCGATGTGCACGTTGCATCCCTGCGGAAGAAGCTCGGCCACCCCGAGTGGGTAGAGACCGTGCGCCGCGTGGGGCTCCGTCTTGGCGACACGATGTCGAATGGAAGCAAGTGACCAGGCGCCTCCTGCTTTCATACCTAGGGCTGGCGATTCTCATTCTCGTCGTGCTCGAAGTACCCCTCGGGTTACTGGCCCAGCGTCACGAGAGAGGAATAAGCGCCAGCCAAGCCTCGAGGGAAGCGGCCGGCCTGGCGGGGCTGGCTACAGAGGGGCTCGAGCATACCGAGGCCGCCCAGCTGTCGAACCTTGCAACCACCTACAAGTCCAGCACGGGGGGCGAGGTGGAGATCATCGGCCCCGCGGGCAACATATTGGCAAGTTCGAGTTCAGATAAGGACAACGACGTCGTCACCGACTTTCACCAACTGGTAGTGACAGCTCTGTACGGGGTCTCGGCAAGCGCGTTCACCGAAGACGAGGGGAAACCATGGGCCGCTGCTGTGACGCCGGTGCTCCTCGACCGGCGTCCCGCGGGCGTTGTCCTGTTGGCTATTCCAGCGTCCGTCACAGAGCAGCGGATTCACGACATCTGGATTGCTCTCGGCGGATTCGCCGCGGCTGTGCTCGTATTGACTGCCGTCGTCGGCGTGGTTCTTGCCAGATCTCTGTCCCGCCCCCTCAGCCGCTTGGAATCGGTAGTTGCCGGGCTCGGGGGAGGGGATTTGAATGCCCGTGCACGCGAGAACGATGGACCGCCGCAGATCCGCTCCCTAGCCCAACAGTTCAATCACATGGCGTCGCGACTCACGGAGCTGGTCGAAAGTCAGGCTCGGTTTGTGGCAGACGCATCCCATCAGCTGCGCTCCCCGCTGACAGCTCTGCGCCTGAGACTCGAGAATCTCGAGGCAAGTGCCACATCAGGTACTACGGATGAGATCGCGGCTGCCGGACGTGAGGTCCAAAGGCTCTCCCGGATCGTCGACGGCCTTTTGACCATCAGCAGAGCTGGCCAGGACGAGCCGCCACGTGAAGTCGTCGACATACAGGCGGTCATCGCCGAGCGTTGCGACGCATGGGGTGCCCTTGCGGCCGAGAAGCACGTGGCTCTCGACCACAACGGTCCGGGGCCGCTTTTCGCAACGCTTGTACCGGGGGACCTCGAGCAGATACTCGACAATCTGCTAGCCAACGCGCTCGACGCAAGCCCGCAGGGTTCTCGGATCGTCGTTTCGGTGGACTCGGATCGCTCGCGATCTCTTCGCGTTCATGTCACGGACGAGGGACGTGGCATGACTCTGGATGAGCGGAACCGTGCTTTTGATCGCTTCTGGCAGGGACCCACTTCAAATGGAGGTCACAGCGGATTGGGTTTGGCGATCGTGCGGCAACTGGCCAACTGCAACGGCGCGTCGGTCGAACTTCGCCAGGCGTACCCGACGGGACTCGACGTTGCGTTGTCCGTAGTCGCAGCCCAAACTGAGCCAGCAGTCGCTCGTAGATAAATCGCCCGGAACTGAGAAATCCGGCCTACGGCGCGTAGACCATGAAGAAGTCACGCGACTCGCGGGTCGGACCGAGATAGCGGGTGGCAGGACGCTGCATACTCGGATACAGCTTCGATGCGTAGACGAGTGGGCTGCCGACGCCGTTCGGATGGCTGTAGAAGTTGAGGGTGACCCACTCCGGGTTGATGTCGAGCGTCATGGCCCGAACGGCGCCGGCCCGCTGCAGCGATTCGGCCAGGCTCTTCGCAGTCAGCGCCGGGCCGGCGACATAGATCAAAGCTCCGGTGGCGCTGACACCGATGCCCGAACGTGCGACGACTGTGTTGGCACCGAGAGTCGATCCCCAGACCCTGTTGTCGCTGTAGGTCGCATTCGATGCGAGTCGACCGCGGTCGACCATGAGCGCAAGGTTTTGAAGGACTGCGACCACATTCTGCGACATGGAAACCTCGTTGCCCCAGGTACCGATGTCGATGTGACCGTCCGAGTAGATCACCATCGACGCGGCGCCCATTCGAAGCGGGACCTCAGTGGTTCCGTTGAGGTAGAACCCACCGCGCGCATCTTGGACACGGAACCCTCCGTTGAATGCCGCCAACGCGTACGGAAGCTGGGCCGAGTTGATGTACGGGGTTTGGGCCCATGTCCCGCCCGGCTCGTAGGCCCCGGGAACGAGTGCGACGCGGAGCAGGCTCGTATCTATCCACACTGCGGAGGTGATCTGGCTCGTGTAAACGTCGTCGGCCCTGAATTGGGCCTCGTACATAGACGGCACTCCGCCGATGTCAGGGCCCGCGGGGCGCCAGCTGCCCTCCCCAGGAAGCGCGGGTGAGACGACCAAAGGCACCGGCGAAGGCGCAGCGAGGTGGGAGCGCACAACGATCGTCGGCGGCGAGTGAGATGGGTCGGATGCAGCGTCGGCCGATGCCGGCAACGGGTTCAGCCCTCGAGGAACACCGCCGCGCGACGGCGCGTTGTGGCTGTAGTAGTACGACTCGAGGTGGTTTGCGATAAAGGCGGCGTCATGGCTCCTCAACCAATCCGCCCACTTGGCCTGGAAGTTTTGATTACCTGGGGTGGTCAGCGCCCCGATGAGCGACGCGGCGAAGAAGAGCACCACCACGATCACAGCGGCGAGGGGTACTAGCAGTAACCGTCGCAACCGACGGCGCCGGCCCCGGAGTTGAGTAGGCGTAGACAAGGGCCTCAGTCTCAGCCTGAAGGTTCAAACGACCGTCAAGACTCACGTTAAGGAAAGGCAAAACTACCTGGAGTCGAGGTGAAAGCGCCACGCGGGGAACCTAAGTTCGAAGACGGTGCGAGTCGTTCCAACCAGTGGGCTACGCGAATCCCCGGAGGAAGTCGGCGTCGAATCGAACGCACGCTTGACCAGCGGAACTGCCGCTCTGCTTCTGGTTCTATTGGCGGCGGAGGGCGCGACCCTGATGAGCGTTCGGAGCCTGCTGACACCTCACGTGTTCATCGGCATGCTTCTCGCGCCGCCCGTGACCCTCAAAATCGGCTCGACTGGCTGGCGGTCCGTTCGCTACTACCGCGGCTCCCTGCCGTACCGGCGCAAGGGTCCCCCGCCGCTGGTCCTGCGGATTCTGGGACCGGTCGTGGTCGTGCTGACGGTCGTGCTGTTCGCCTCTGGTATCGCGCTGATGTTCGCTCCGGCATCGGCACGCAGCAAGCTGCTGACCGTCCACAAAGCGAGCTTCGTTCTGTGGTTCGGAGTCATGACAATCCATGTCCTTGGGCACCTGATGGAGACCGCTCGGCTGGCGCCGGCGGATTGGCTCCGAAGCACGAGGCGCGACGTCCGCGGAGCAGGAGTACGTCAGTGGACCCTCGCGGCGAGTCTGGTGGCCGGATGCATTTTGGGGTTTCTGATGCTCGGCCCGACGGGGAAATACCACGTCGAACGGCAGTTGCACGAAGGGAGCAACCGGGTTTCCCAGCTGGGACACAGGACTTCTTATCCGAAACTTAGCCAGGCTCTCAGCGGAGCCTCATAGCCGGACTTCATACTCGATCACATGCCTTCTAGCGCGTCTCGGGACCTCGGATTGGAGCGGATCAGCCGCAGCACCCGGTATCTGGCCGCCGGATCGTTGCTAGCAGGCGGCATCCTCTCGGCAGCCGTCGCCAACGCGCTGCCCGGCCACTCATCACACACATCGCATTCGTCGAGCTCGACAGGCGGTAGTTCGGAGGCCGGCTCGCAGTCGACGAACTCGGGGTCACGGTCATCATCTTCTGAATCAAGCTCCGGACTGAGCAGCCCAACGCACCGTCCGTCACGGTCGAGCTCCTCCCCCGTGGCCTCCTCAGGAGGATCGTGAAGGGTGACGGACACTTCATTGGCGGTGCACTCGTTCCCTGCGCTCGGCACCACGGCTTCCATTGCGGTCACCGAACCGTCCGCCGCAGATAAGGCGACGAGCGTCCTGCGCCTCGAGCTGGAAGCGATCGATCTGGCAGCAAGCCGCTTCCGGCCGGAGAGCGAGCTCAGCAAGCTGAACGCGAGTACCGGCCGGCCGGTCGTCGTGTCTGCATTGCTGTTCGAGGCGATAGACGCGGCCCTTCGTGCTGCACGGCTTACCGACGGACTGGTCGACCCGACGGTCGGAAGTGCTCTCGAGCTGATCGGTTACGACCGGGACTTCGCGGACGTTGACCCTGAAGGCGCCGCGCTAAACCTGACTGCGCGCGCAGTAGCCGGTTGGAAGACGGTGCGCACGGACTCCGCGCACCGCACGGTTCAGTTGCCGTCCGGAGTGTCGATCGACCTTGGGGCCACCGCAAAGGCGCTCTGCGCCGATCGTGCTGCCGAGCTGGCAGCTGCCTGCACCGGTGCGGGAGTTCTGGTGAATCTCGGAGGAGACATCGCGGTTCGAGGCCCGGCGCCGGTGGGAGGCTGGAGCATGCGGATCACGCACAACCACGCGGATCCACCCACCACATCGGACGGGCCGGTCGTTTCGATCCGCGAGGGCGGTCTGTCCACGTCCAGCACGTCGGTACGACGCTGGATTCGTGGTGGGGTTTCCCTGCACCACATCATCGACCCGGCGACCGGTCTGCCCGCTCGAGAGCACTGGCGAACGGTCAGCGTTGCCGCGGGCACTTGCCTCGACGCGAACATCGCGTCCACCGCCGCGATCCTTCTCGGTGATCGGGCTCCGCAATGGCTCGAAGAGCGACGCCTTCCGGCCCGTCTCGTGTCTCCTTCTGCTCGCGTCACCACCTCCGCAGGTTGGCCCATCGACTCAGTCGGGCCGGCATCAAACGAGTCGATGGCTCCGGAGCAGGTCCGGTGCTGACAACAGCAGCGGTAACCGCAGCCTTGGGTACCAATGCCAAGGCGCTGTGGTACATGACCCGAGGCTTCGGGTTGGTCGACCTGGTGCTGCTGACCGCGACTGTCGTCATGGGCATTACCCAAGTAGTCCGATACGCGCGGCCCGGCCTGCCGAGGTTCGTGATATCCGCTCTGCACAAGAACATCTCGCTTCTCGCTGTCCTGTTCTTGGTGATCCACGTGGTGACCGCGGTGCTCGACACGTATGTATCGATCTCCGTTGCGGACGTCTTCATTCCTTTCGTCGGCACGTACCGCCCCCTCTGGCTGGGGCTCGGAGCCCTGTCCTTGGACCTCCTCGTCGCCTTGGTCATCACATCACTCGTACGCGAAAGGCTCGGGCCTCGGCTCTGGAGACTCCTTCATTGGGCTGCCTACCTCTGCTGGCCAGTTGCGGCGCTTCACGGGCTCGGAACCGGCACCGACACCAGACTCGGTTGGGTTATCGCGCTCAACGCCGTGTGCGTTGCCGCGGTCATCGGCGCCGTGTGGTGGCGCCTCGCAGAGGGGTGGTCGCCTTCGAACGCCGGCAGGCGCGCGGTAGCAGCGTTAGGATCCTTCGCACTGCCGCTCGCAATAGGGGTTTGGACGGTGACCGGGCCTCTCAAGCCCGGCTGGGCAAAGAAGGCGGGCACGCCTACTGCGCTGCTCGGCGCGATCGCCGCGTCGTCCTCGTCGACCGGGTCGTCCGGCCAGACCTCTCCTTCTGCGCTGTCGATTCCGTTCTCGTCGGACTTCCAGGGCAGCCAGAACGAGTCCGGCAGTCAGAGCGGAGGTCCCGTGACGCTAGTCCTGTCGGGACAGTTCAGCGGAGGAGCGTTCGATGTCACCCTCGACGGGTCCCCGGTGGACGGCGGCGGGGTCCGGCTCACGTCCGGCCGGGTCACTCTCGGACCGCAAGGGGCTCAGAACGAGTACACCGGCCGGGTTACCAACCTGAGCGGCGACACGATCGTCGCCACCGTTTCCGGACGGACCAATCAGACCTTCACGGTCACGATCCAGATCACCAGCATGCGCGGTCGAGCGCTCGCCGGCCACATTCAGGGGTCGGCGTGATCACTCCACAATCCCGCCACGAATCTGGCTCAGCCTCACGGTCACGCACCAAAGCAGACATCCCCCCGATGCACTCCGACCCGCTGGTAACGCCGCGCCTTCTGGCCACGAAGGAGGATCCCAGCTTCCACGGTCATTTCCGAACGTGGGGACAGATGCCCGCCGGAGGCCCACTGTTGGTCGCCGAAGCCGAGCAAGCCGGGCTGAGAGGGCGAGGTGGGGCGTGGTTTTCCACCGCACGGAAGCTGGCAACCGTCTCTGCGGGTCGGCGTCCCGTCGTCGTCGCCAACGGAACCGAAGGCGAACCCGTCAGCCGGAAGGACAAGACACTTATGGCCAGCGCCCCTCATCTGGTGCTGGATGGTGTCAGCGTCGCTGCCGACACGCTCGGCGCCGCAGAGGCGATCGTCTGTGTCGACCGCTGCGACACACAATCGATCAAAGTTTTGACCCGCGCACTCTCCGAACGAGGCTCGATCAAGGCCGACGATGTGAGCATCCGGCTCGAGACCGCGCCAACAAAGTACGTGACGGGTGAGGAATCGGCTCTGGTGCACTGGCTCAACGGAGGCGATGCAAAACCGACGTTCGTCCCGCCGAGACCCTTCGAACGTGGTGTCGGCGGCCGTCCGACGTTGGTGAACAACGTGGAAACGCTCGCCAACCTGGCTCTGGTTGCGAGATTCGGGTCGGCATGGTTTCGTGCGCTGGGCACGCCTGACGACCCCGGCACCGCGCTGATAACGGTGGTCGGCGACGTCACCCGCGATGGCGTTTACGAGGTGCCCTTCGGAACCTCGGTCGAAGCAATCCTCAGCTCAGCTGGTGCCGCGTCCTCCGTCCACGCAATCCTCGCCGGCGGGTTCGCCGGGACGTGGGTACCCGCCGGGACGGCCGCCGACCTCACGTTCGACCGAGCATCGTTCGCATCGGTGGGAGCGGCGATCGGTTGCTCATCGATGGTGGTGCTCGCCGAGGGATCCTGTGGCCTCGCGGCTACCGCCCAGATCGCGCGGTGGCTCGCCGCCCAGAGCGCCGGGCAATGCGGACCCTGCATCAACGGGCTTCCGGCCATCGCGGGCGCCCTCGAGGGGCTGGTGGCCGGGGATCGGCGCCGGAGATGGCAACAGCAGCTCACGCAGTGGCTCGACATGGTCGAGGGAAGGGGCGCTTGTCGCCACCCCGACGGCACCGCGCGCATGGTCCGCTCCGCGCTGGCCACGTTCGCCGAGGAGATCGAGAACCACCGTAGGTACGGTGCCTGCCGCGCCGAAGCACCTTCGGTCCCGGTGCCTCGGATGGATGGACCCTGGATATGACCCCACGTCCACCCACGAGAATCCTCGACGGCGAGCGGCCAAAGAGAATCGTCGTCAACCCGATCAGCTGCAAGGGTCACGGGCTGTGCGCGGAGCTGCTCCCCGAGATGATCCGCCTCGACGACTGGGGTTACCCGATCATCGACCCTTCACCGGTGCCGCCCCACCTGGAGGCGCACTTGAAGCGGGCGATCGCAGCGTGCCCGACCCTTGCGCTCCTCGTGGCCGACGCCACGGAATAGCTCCTCACTTTCGGCCCGCTGTGGGACGATAAGGGCACACGGACGCCCGATCTCTCGGCGTCGACGCAGCCGGAACCGGGTAGGCAGGGGGTCGAATAGTGGGGCAGCCAAAACGTTGAAGCGTCAGCGAGCGTCGTTGTTATCCGCGACCGTCGTGTCGGCGATCTTCAGCACGGTCGCGTTTCTTCCGATCAGTTCGGCCGCCTTCGGAAGCGAAACGGTCGGCGCGGCCTCCGTATCCCCAAGCCCCGCCTTCTACACCTTCCAGGCGCCCGGAGAACAGAACACGGCCGGCCGCAGGGTGATCGCCCTGACCTTCGACGATGGTCCCGGGCCTTATACCCCTGAGGTTCTCTCTGTGCTTCAGCGCTATCGGGTTCCCGCGACCTTCTTCGAGATAGGCGTCAACACGCTCGGCTACCCGCAGTACACCAGGCAACTGGCCGCGGCCGGGTATCCGGTCGAGAACCACACGTGGAATCACGTTGACTTGGCGACGCTGCCGGTGAGCGGTTATCCGACCCAGATCGACCAGACCCAGAATCGGATTCGTCTCCTGACAGGCGTCACGCCAACTTGCGTGCGCCCTCCCTACAACAGCTGGAACGGGACCTCGCTCGAACAGACGGCTCAGCGAGGGCTGACCACGATGAGCTACTCCATCGACCCTCGGGACTGGACCATGCCGGGCACCCAGGCGATCGTCGACCGGGTTGTAGGCGCTGCGTTCCCTGGCGGGGTGGTGGACCTGCACGACGGGGGCGGGAACCGCCAGGAGACGGTCGACGCTCTCCCACAGATCATCGCCTCGCTTCGCGCCCGTGGTTACTCGTTCGTGCCCATCTGCGAGCGGAACCCGTGGGCCGGTCCGGTGATAAGCGACCTGTACGCGTTCGGCTCAGCGCTTCCGGCGACGACGCCGATTCTTTCGAACCTCCCGTTCGTGGGGGCTGCGCTCGACCCAAGCGCACCCGGTTACTGGCTCACCGCCTCCGACGGTGGGGTTTTCGCGACCGGTGCCTCGCCGTACTACGGATCTATGGGCGGGACGCGGCTCAACCAGCCCGTCGTCGCGATGGCACCCACCCCAGACGGCCACGGCTACTGGCTCGCCGCCGCCGACGGAGGCATCTTCACCTTCGGAGACGCCGGCTACTACGGATCCACCGGCGCCACACGACTCAACCAGCCCGTCGTCGCGATGGCACCCACCCCAGACGGCCACGGCTACTGGCTCGCCGCCGCCGACGGAGGCATCTTCACCTTCGGAGACGCCGGCTACTACGGATCCCGCGGCGGCTCGGGCGGAACGAACCGCTATTTCGGCCTGGTTCCGGCGCCTGGAGGCACCGGGTACCTGATCGCCGGGGAGCATCCTGCCGCTTAGCAGGAATGGGCGTGACGCCGGCGTGCACGATCACACGCCGGCGCCAACGAACTGAGGCGACCCGAAACAGCGCCGCCGAATGCTGGAAAACCAGCGCTAGGAGGCGCTTTCCTCCCCGGAGTCCCCGAAGGCGCCGTCGTACCCGACTGAAGCCGCTCCGTCACCGTTGCCGCCCCACTCGTCCGTTCCGTCGGTCCCCTCGGAGCCGATCGACGCGAGCCACGCCGCGAGATCCTCGGTCCCGGCCTCGTCGTCCCCTGAGGTCCAGAATGTCATCCGTTCCGCCTCGGGTGCGTCGACGACGAGGTTCCGGTACCGCGTCATGCCGGTCCCGGCGGGGATCAGCTTGCCGATGATGATGTTCTCCTTCAGCCCGAACAGCTGATCCGACTTGCCTTCGATGGCGGCTTCGGTCAGAACCCTGGTCGTCTCTTGGAAGGAGGCCGCCGATAGCCAGCTGTCGGTGGCGAGGGAGGCCTTGGTGATCCCCATCAGCTCGGGCCGGCCCTCCGCAGGACGCTTGCCCTCGGTGACCAGACGACGGTTCACTTCCGCATAGGTGCGCGAATCGACCCGCTCGCCGGGGAGGAAGGGGCTGTCGCCCTGCTCGGCGACGAGGACCCGCCGCAGCATCTGGCGCACGATCAGCTCGATGTGCTTGTCGTGGATCGCCACGCCCTGGTCGCGATACACCTGCTGCACCTCGCTGACCAGGTACTGCTGCGTCTCGCGGATGCCCTTGATCTCGAGGAGCTGCTTGGGGTCCTTGGGGCCGTCGACGATCGGGTCGCCGGCGGTTATCTCGACACCGTCGTGAACACCGTCGGCCAGCTTCGACCGGACGCTGATGCTGTAAGCCTCCTCGGTACCGTCGTCGCCGACGATGATCACCCGCCGGGCGTTGTCCTCCTCCACCACACGCACCACGCCTGAGGTGCGGGCGAGGATGGCGGCGCCCTTCGGGGTGCGGGCCTCGAAAAGCTCGACGACACGGGGCAGACCGTGGGTGATGTCCTCACCGGCGATACCACCGGTGTGGAAGGTACGCATGGTCAGCTGGGTGCCGGGCTCGCCGATCGACTGGGCGGCGATGACCCCGACGGCCTCGCCGAGCTCGATGTGCTTGCCGGTCGCCAGCGAACGGCCGTAGCAGGCGGCGCACACACCGTGCTCCGCCTCGCAGGTCAGCACCGACCGGACGGTCACGTCAGTCACCGCCGGGTCGTCTCGCAGCGTGTTGCTCAGCTCGGGGGTGATCTCGGTGCCCGCCGGCAGGACGGTTCCGT
Source organism: Acidimicrobiales bacterium (assembly GCA_036378675.1). Lineage (NCBI taxonomy): Bacteria > Bacillati > Actinomycetota > Acidimicrobiia > Acidimicrobiales > Acidimicrobiales bacterium. The sequence continues at coordinate 46,460 of DASUWA010000051.1, read as the reverse complement.
CCGAAAGGGTCACCTCCCGGGAGAGCAGGCGGCCGTCGAGCCGGGTTTCGAGGTAGGCGCGCACCTTCTCGTCGTCGGGTTGGACGTGATCGATGCGAATTCCGCGGGTGCTCCCGCAGTCCTCCTGGCGAATGATCAGCTCCTGGGCGACGTCGACCAGACGCCGGGTGAGATATCCGGAGTCGGCGGTTCGCAGAGCGGTGTCTGCGAGACCCTTGCGGGCGCCGTGGGTGGAGATGAAGTACTCCAGAACCGAGAGACCCTCACGGAACGACGACAGGATGGGCCGGGGGATCATCTCGCCCCGGGGGTTCGAGACCAGACCCTTCATGCCGGCGATCTGGCGCACCTGCTGTGGGTTACCGCGAGCACCGGAGTCGACCATCATGTCGAGCGGGTTGAACTGGATCGACCGCAGGGTTTCCTCCATCGCCTTTCCGATATCGGAGTTGGCGGTGGTCCAGATCTCGATCTCCTTCTGGCGCCGCTCGTCGTCGGTGATGATTCCCCGCTTGAACTGGGTCTCGGCCTTCTGAGCCTCGGCTTCGAACTTGCGAATGATCTCGGCCTTCGACTCGGGCGTCTTGACGTCGTCGATCGAGATGGTCAGACCCGAACGCGCCGCGTAGCGGAAGCACAGGTCCTTGATCCGGTCGAGGCTCTCGGCCACCTCGGCGAGGTGGTAGTTGTCGGCCAGCTCCTGAACGATCGTCCCGATCGAATGCGCCTTCTTCCCGACGACATCGTTGACGAAGTCGAAGCTCGCCGGGAGAGCGGAGTTGAAGATGATCCGTCCGGGCGTCGTCTCGATTTCCTCGAACGCAGACCCGTTGGATTCGGCGTCTTGGACGACGTCGTCGGCCTCACCGTCGGCCGACCCGTTGGTCGGCACCACCGAAGCCGCGCGACGCCACTTGATCTGCGAGTGCAGGTCCACGTCGCCGGCGTCGAGAGCGCGCTCGACCTCGTGAACGTGACGGAACACCCGGCCCTCGCCCTTGCCACCTTCTTTCGACAAGGTCAGGTAGTAGGCACCGAAAACCATGTCCTGGGTCGGGGTGACGATCGGCCGGCCGGTCGCCGGCGAGAGAATGTTGTTCGCCGACAGCATCAGGATGCGCGCCTCGGCCTGAGCCTCGGCGGAGAGCGGCAGGTGGACTGCCATCTGGTCCCCGTCGAAGTCGGCGTTGAAGGCGGTGCAGACCAGAGGGTGGATCTGAATGGCCTTGCCCTCGACCAGGACGGGCTCGAAGGCCTGTATGCCGAGTCGGTGAAGTGTAGGGGCACGGTTCAGCAGGACCGGATGCTCCTTGATCACTTCTTCCAGCACGTCCCACACCTGCGAGCGGCGACGCTCGACCATCCGTTTCGCGGACTTGATGTTCTGTGCCAGCTCCAGGTCGACCAGCCGCTTCATGACGAACGGCTTGAACAGCTCCAGCGCCATCTGCTTGGGAAGGCCGCACTGGTGCAGCTTCAAGGTCGGGCCGACCACGATGACCGAACGGCCGGAGTAGTCGACGCGCTTGCCGAGCAGGTTCTGGCGGAACCGGCCCTGCTTGCCCTTCAGCATGTCCGACAACGACTTCAGCGGCCGGTTGCCCGGGCCGGTAACAGGACGGCCACGCCGCCCGTTGTCGAACAGGGCGTCGACGGCCTCCTGCAGCATCCGCTTCTCGTTGTTGACGATGATCTCGGGCGCGCCCAGATCGAGCAGCCTCTTCAACCGGTTGTTCCGGTTGATCACCCGGCGGTACAGGTCGTTCAGGTCGGACGTGGCGAAGCGGCCGCCGTCGAGCTGGACCATGGGCCGCAGCTCGGGCGGGATCACCGGCACAGCGTCGAGGATCATGGCGCGCGGGTCGTTGACCCGCCGGCCGTGCTCGTCGCGGCGGTTGAACGCCGAGACGATCTTCAGCCGCTTGATGGCCTTCTGCCGGCGCTGCACCGACAGAGGACGGCGGCCGTCCGATGCGTCGATCGCGTCGCGGAGCTTGATCTCCTCCTCGTCGAAGTCGATCTCGCCGATCAGCGATGCAATCGCCTCCGCACCCATGCCTCCACGGAAGTAGTCGCCGTAACGGTCCTTCAGCTCACGCCAGAGGATCTCGTCTTCGATGATCTTGCGCGAGTGAAGGTTGCGGAACTCGTCGAATGCCCGCTTGACCAGATCGAGTTCCTGGTCTGCGCGCTCGCGAATCGACCCGAGCTCCTTGTCCACCTGGCGCTGGCGAGCCTTGAGCTCGGAGTCCTTCGCACCTTCGGTTTCCATCTGGGCGAGTTCTTCCTCGAGCGCCTTGAACCGGCGGTCGAGGTCAAGATCACGTGCGCGCTCGATCTCGGCGAGCTCCTCGGCGAGCTCGGCCTCCAAGTTCGGGAGGTCCTCGTGACGCTTCGCCTCGTCGACCCAGGTGACCAGGTTCGCCGCGAAGTAGATGACCTTCTCGAGCTGCTTGGCCTTCAGCTCCTCACGGGCCTCAGTGCCCATGAGCAGGTACGCCAGCCACGAGCGGGTTCCCCGCAGGTACCAGATGTGCACCACCGGCGCGGCGAGCTCGATGTGACCCATCCGCTCGCGCCGGACCTTGGAACGGGTTACCTCGACGCCGCAGCGCTCGCAGATGATCCCGCGGAAGCGGACCCGCTTGTACTTACCGCAGTAGCACTCCCAGTCCTTGGTAGGACCGAAGATCTTCTCGCAGAAAAGCCCGTCCTTCTCCGGGCGGAGTGTCCGGTAGTTGATGGTCTCCGGCTTCTTGACCTCGCCGTTCGACCACGTGCGGATGGCATCGGCTGTCGCCAAGCCTATCCGCAACTGCTCGAAATCATTTACATCCAGCACTTAGAAACCCCTCTCGCTGGCTCGTCGTGCGTCCTCTTCGTCTGAGCCCCGCTCCGGCCGGCTGATGTCGATGCCCAGCTCCTCCGCCGTGCGGAACACGTCCTCGTCCAGCTCTCGCATCTCGATCTCCTCGCCGGTGTTGGAGAGGACCTCGACGTTCAAGCACAGTGATTGCATTTCCTTGATGAGCACCTTGAAGCTCTCGGGGATCCCGGGCTCGGGGATGTTCTCGCCCTTGACGATCGCCTCGTAGACCTTGACCCGGCCGAGCACGTCGTCGGACTTGATGGTGAGCAGCTCCTGCAGCGCGTAGGCGGCGCCGTACGCCTCGAGGGCCCACACCTCCATCTCGCCGAAACGCTGGCCACCGAACTGGGCTTTTCCGCCGAGGGGCTGCTGCGTGATCATCGAGTACGGACCCGTCGAGCGGGCGTGGATCTTGTCGTCGACAAGGTGCGCCAGCTTCAGGATGTACACGTAGCCGACGCTGATCGGGTTGTCGTAGCGCTCGCCGGTGCGCCCGTTGTAGAGGGTCGCTTTTCCGTCGGCGCCGATCAGCCGGCCTTCCACGCCGTAGGCGCTGCCCGGGGCCTCCGGCGTCAAGGTCTCGAAGATCCGCTTGATCGTCGGATGCCGGCCTGCGTCCTCCGCCTCGTCCCAGTGCGCACCGTCGAAAACAGGAGTCGCCACATGGACGGCGGGCTGCGTCACCGGGCGGGTCTTTTGTTCGATTCCCGTTACCGGAGAGTCGGCCTGGTCGTTGCCCTCCCAGCCCCAGCGGGCGGCCCAACCGAGGTGGGACTCGAGGACCTGACCCACGTTCATCCGCGAGGGAACGCCGAGCGGGTTGAGAATAATGTCGACCGGAGTTCCGTCCTCCAGGAACGGCATGTCCTCGACCGGGAGGATCTTCGAGATGACGCCCTTGTTGCCGTGGCGGCCGGCGAGCTTGTCGCCCTCGGAGATCTTCCGCTTCTGGGCGACGTACACCCGGACCAGCTGGTTGACGCCAGGCGGAAGCTCGTGGGCGTCCTCCCGGGAAAACACCCGCACGTCGATGACCTTGCCGGACTCCCCGTGAGGCACCTTCAGCGAGGTGTCACGAACTTCGCGGGCCTTCTCACCGAAGATCGCGCGGAGCAGGCGCTCTTCAGGGGTGAGCTCGGTTTCTCCCTTGGGGGTCACCTTGCCGACCAGAACATCGCCGGGTCCGACTTCGGCACCGATCCGGATGATCCCGCGCTCGTCGAGGTCCTTCAGGATCTCCTCCGACAGGTTGGGGATGTCCCGGGTGATCTCCTCGGCACCGAGCTTGGTGTCGCGGGCGTCGACCTCGTGCTCCTCGATGTGGATCGAGGTGAGCACGTCGTCGCGCACGAGACGCTCGGAGAGGATGATGGCGTCCTCGTAGTTGTAGCCCTCCCACGGCATGAAGGCCACGAGCAGGTTCTTGCCGAGAGCGAGCTCTCCCATCTCGGTCGACGGACCGTCGGCGAGCACGTCGCCCTTGGAGACCTTCTTGCCTTCCTCGGAGATGATCCTCTGGTTGAGGCAGGTGTTCTGGTTGGACCGGCGGAACTTCGCCAGCCGGTACACCTTGCGTCCGAGAGCGTTACCGGCCCAGTCGGACTGGCCCGGGTTGTATTCCACGGTGACGTGATCGCCGGACACCTCGGTGATGACCCCGTTGCCTTCCGCGACCAGGACGTCGCCTGCGTCGCGCGCCGCGCGGGCCTCGACGCCAGTGCCGATGAACGGAGCCTCGGGGCGCACCAGCGGCACGGCCTGCTTCTGCATGTTGGCGCCCATCAGCGCGCGGTTGGCGTCGTCGTGCTCGATGAACGGGATCAGCGCGGTCGAAATCGACACGATCTGCTTCGGCGAGACGTCCATGAGATCGACTTCCGCCGGCGGCACGAAGTCGACCTCGCTGGTGGTGCCGTAGCTGGTCCCACCGGCGCCGACGCGAACGCCGGGGCCCTGGGGTGCGCGGCGCACCAGGATCCGCTCCTCCACCAAGGTGCCGTCGTCGGCCAGCTTGGCGTTGGCCTGCGCGATGACGTACTCCTCCTCCTCGTCGGCGGCGAGGTAGACGATCTCGTCGGTGACCCGGCCGTCAGCGACACGCCGGTAAGGCGTCTCGATGAACCCGTACGAGTTGATACGCCCGTACGACGCGAGGTGGCCGATCAGGCCGATGTTCGGGCCTTCCGGCGTCTCGATCGGGCACATCCGGCCGTAGTGGGACGTGTGCACGTCGCGAACCTCGAACCCGGCGCGCTCACGGGAAAGCCCGCCGGGGCCCATCGCCGAAAGGCGCCGCTTGTGGGTCAGCCCCGACAACGGGTTGGTCTGGTCCATGAACTGCGACAGCTGCGAAGTCCCGAAGAACTCCTTGATCGCAGCGACGACCGGCCTGATGTTGATCAGGGTCTGCGGGGTGATCGCCTCGACGTCCTGAGTCGTCATGCGTTCACGCACGACCCGCTCCATGCGGGAAAGGCCGACCCGCACCTGGTTCTGGATCAGCTCACCCACCGAGCGGATGCGCCGGTTGGCGAAGTGGTCCTGATCGTCGGGCCGGTAACCGGGCTCGCTGTTGGCCAGGTGGAGCATGTACGAGCACGCGGCGAGAATCTCCGACCGGCTGAGCACGCTCTGCCCCGGCTCGGGCTTTTCGAGATCGATGCCGAACAACTCCTCGGCCTTGGCGATCTCAGGTCCCAGCTTCCTGTCGAGCTTGTACCGCCCGACCCTGGTCAGGTCGTACCGCTTCGGGTTGAAGAAGGCGTTCTCGAAATAAGCGCGGGCGGACTCGGTCGAAGGCGGCTCGCCGGGACGGGCGCGCTTGTAGATCTCGAGCAGCGCCTCCTCCTGGGTCGGCGCGAGGTCGCGCTCCTTGTCCCACTGCGCCTCGAGGAAATCGAAGTGGCGGACGAACCGCTCGAGGAATCCCTCGTCGGTGTAACCGAGGGCCCGGAGCAGAACGAACAATGAGAGGCGGCGCTTGCGAGCGACACGCGAGCCGGCGCTGATGTCCTTGCCAGGCTTGGCCTCGACGTCGAACTCGATCCACTCACCCCGGTACGGGTGAATGGTGCCGGTGACGTAGGTCTTGGCGTCGCGGCCGGGCTGGAAGATGACGCCCGGCGAGCGCACCAGCTGGGACACGACGACCCGCTCGGTGCCGTTGATGATGAAGGTGCCTTTGTCCGTCATCATCGGGAAGTCCCCCATGAAGACGGTCTGCTCCTTTATCTCGCCTGTGTTGGCGTTCTGGAACTGGGCGCGCACGAAGATCGGCGCGGCATAGGTCATGTCCTTTTCCTTGCACTCCTCCACCGAGAACTTCGGGGGCGGGCGCAGATCCATGTCGGTCGGATCGAACTCGAGGATCAGCTTCAGCGAGCCGGAGAAGTCCTCGATGGGGCTGATGTCACGGAAAGTGTCCGCGAGCCCCTGTTCTAGGAACCATTTGAAAGAGTCACGCTGGATGGAGATGAGGTCCGGCAACGGCAGGACTTCATCGAGGTTGGCGAACGAGAAACGCTCCCGGGACGCGGAACGAGTCGGCAAGACCTACTCCTGGGGGAGAACGGGCTGATAGACCGCCGTGCGGGCCTCTGGAGCACTGCGGGCGCGCCGAAGCCGCGTCAAAGCGGCGGGAGGCGCAAACCAGGGGACCACGGCAACACACCATCTTAGGGCGGTGCCGGCGCTAAAGGCAAGAGATAGCGCGCGCGAATGCAGCTGGTTTTCGTAGAAGGGTACGGCAACGGGGAGTGGCGGTCAAGGTTTTCCCCGGAAAAAGAACCCCCGCCGGCCCGCGGGCCCTCCCCCCGAGGGATCAGGCGTTCCGGCTGCCAGCGAGAGCAGCGCTGAACTCCTCGGCAGGCATCGGCCTCCCGAGGTAGTACCCCTGAGCGAGGTCTACTCCCAGGTCGGTGAGGCGGCGGAGCTGGTCGTCCGTCTCCACTCCCTCTGCGACGACGACCATCCCGAGCCCGTGCGCCAGGCGCACCATTCCGGCGACGATCGACTGCTGACGGCGGTCGCTGCTGAGTCTCGATATGAAGCTGCGGTCAATTTTCAGGGCGTCGAACGGGGTCCGCTCGAGCTCCGCCAACGTCGAGTACCCGGTGCCGAAATCGTCGAGCGCGATCCGGACGTTCAGCAAACGGAAGGCGGAAAGCACCTCGTGCATGCGGTCGGGGTCGCTGACCGCAGCGGTTTCGGTGATCTCGACCACCACGTCCCTCGGGTCTACCGACCTCTCCTCTATGCAGGCGAGGAAGTCGTCGACCGTCGAGGGATCGGAGAACTGTCGGACCGAAAGGTTCAGAGACACCGACATTCGCGGCCCTGCGCTCTCCTGCCACCCGGTGAGCCGGCCGAGCGACTCGCTGACCATCCACCTCCAGATGTCGGTTATCAGGCCGGTCTCCTCGGCGACGCCTATGAAATCGCCCGGTGGCACAAGTCCCTGTCCCGGACGATCCCAACGCACCAGCGCTTCCGCCCCGACGATGCGGCCGTCGCCGATCGAGATCACCGGCTGGTAGTGCGCGACCAGCTCGCCGTCGGCGATCCCGTCGCGAAGGTCGACTTCGATGTCCGACGACATCACGGCCTCTGCGGCGGTGGCGATGCCGCCGCGCCGGTGCACCTTCGCCCAACGGGTGGCCATGGTGGCGTCCCGAGTCAACGATTCACCCGACGCGTCGCCAACCGACGCAGTCGCGACGCCGCAGGTCAGGGTGACGGGCAGGTCCCTCGCTAGCCGGTCCTTGGCCGACAGCATCACCCGGGCAGCCAGCGAAGGAACCTCGGACGGATCGGCCAGCACCGCGGCCGTCGCCAGTTCTCCACCGCTCACCCGGCCCACCGCGAAGGCGCCGTTTCGCGTCTCTGAGAGCGCGTCTCCGATCCTGCGCAGTACCCGGTCACCGGATTCGTAACCGAACCGGCTGTTGAGCGCGGTCAGGTCGTCGGGGTCGATGTGGACCAGGCAGACGACATCGCGTCCCGACATGTCGCTGTTCTGAGCGATCCAGCGGTCGACCTCGCCGAGAAATGCGCCGCGGTTTGGAAGCCCGCTCACCGGATCGCTCATCTCGAGTTGGCGGATCCGGGCTTGCAGGCGGTTCCGCTCGGTGACGTCGTCCGCCATCACCAGCGCCGCCGGGCGGTCCCCGAACAGAAGCTCATGGGAGGTGATCTCCACCTCGATCGTCGAGCCGTCGGCGAGAAGATGGGTCCAAGGTCCCGACCGTTCGAGCGGCTGTCTCGCGTCGGTGACGTCGGCCGCGAGCCGAACCCGTTCCTGCGCCGGCCGGATGTCGTGGATCGTCATGGCGAGGAACAGCTCGCGGCTGTACCCATATGTCGACACGGCGGCGGCGTTCACCTCCAGGAACCGCAACGTCTCGAGGTCGTATATCCACATCGGCCTCGGGTTCCTGGCGAAGAGCACGCCGAGTGGACCGTCCTCGTCGATGACGCTCATCGGGCCGAGCAGCTGAGTCCGGCCACGGCGGCTGGAAGAGGCACCACTTTCCGTGCTCTCATGTGCGCCCACTGCGTTCAATGGTAAGCCCTATCGCCGGAAGAGTCACCATCCCCGGTCCATCGCGGAAAAACAGGTAAGGCCCCGGGTCAGCCGCCGGAATAGTTGACAGATCAACTGCGTTGCAGAGTCTGAAGTTGAGATGTCAACTAAGCCAAGGAGGCGCAAGAATGGCAACGACGACAGCCCCGGAGACCTTGACCGGTACCTACAGGATCGACCCGGCCCACAGCCGGATCGGGTTCTCGGCCCGCCACGCGATGGTGACGAAGGTACGGGGGGCGTTCAACGAGTACGACGGGACTGGCTATTTCGATGCCGAGAATCCGTCGCAGTCCCGATTCGACATCACGATCAAGGCGGAGAGCATCGACACACGCAACGCGGACCGTGACGCCCACCTGAAGGGCAACGACTTCTTCGACATGGAGAACTTCCCCGAGATCAGGTTCCGCAGCACCTCGGTCGAGCCGGCCGGGGACAGCAACTACCGGGTAACCGGCGACCTGACCATCAAGGGTGTGACCCTCCCCGTCAGGTTCGATCTCGAGCTGACGGGCAGCGCCGTCGACCCGTTCGGGAACCACCGGATCGGGCTCGAGGGAAAGACCACCGTCAACCGGAAGGACTGGGGGGTCAACTTCAACGTGGCCCTCGAGGCCGGCGGTGTCCTCGTCAGCGAGAAGGTCGACCTCGAGTTCGAGGTCTCGGCCGTGAAGGTCGGCTAGAGCCAGCAGGCAAACAAGAACAACAAGCAGCTATGCCTCCGCCGGCGCCGCATGAGCGGCGCCGGCGTTTTGCATAACACCGACTCGCCAGGCTCTGCGCGCCGGTGAAAGACTGGACGCGGCCACACGAGCGCCAATGACGATCGGGGGACGGATGGCCGTGTCGGGTAACGGATCGGCGACGACGCCACCAAACTTCGGGCCAAAGAAGGTTGACGTGGTCGTCGTCGGAGCGGGTTTCGCGGGGCTGTACATGCTCCACCGTCTGCGGAACCTGGGATTTTCGACCGTCGTCGTGGATCAGGCAAGCGACGTCGGCGGCACGTGGTACTGGAACCGCTACCCGGGCGCACGCTGCGACATCCCGACCACGGACTACTCCTACAGCTTCGACCCCGAGCTCGAGAAGGAATGGACGTGGTCGGAGAAGTACGCGACCCAGCCGGAGATCCTCTCCTACCTGGGCCACGTCGCCGACCGCTTTGATCTCCGCAAGGACATGAGGTTCAACACGAGAATCTCCTCGGCGACGTGGGACGAGGATGCGCGCCGGTGGCTGCTCAAGACCGACGCGGGCGACGGAATTGAATGCCGGCACTACGTCATGGCGACGGGCTGCTTATCGGTACCGAAGGATCCGGATATCGAGGGCGTGAGCCGCTTCGGCGGCGAAGTTTTTTTCACTGGCCGGTGGCCGCACGAGAAGATCGACTTCACCGGGAAGAGGGTCGCCGTCATCGGGACCGGGTCGTCCGGTATCCAGTCGATCCCGCTGATCGCCAAGGAAGCGTCGCAGCTGGTCGTGTTCCAGCGGACCCCGAACTTCTCGTTCCCGGCGCGCAACGGTCCGGCGTCCCCCGAACGGCTCGCCTCTCTCGCCAGGAACCGAGAGGGCTACCGGGAAGCGGCCCGGAACTCCCGGGCGGGCATGCCGTACGAGATGCCGGAGCTGTCGGGTCTCACCGCCACGGAGGAGCAACGGCGCGGGCGTTTCGAGGCTGCGTGGGAGCGGGGTGAGCTGCTCGCGATCACGGGCATATTCATCGATCAGCTGTCGAACCCGGTGGTCAACGAAATGGTGGCGGATCTGTTCCGTGAGAAGGTCCGCCAGACCGTCAAAGACCCCGAGACCGCTGAGGCGCTCTGCCCCAGCGGATTTCCGATCGGTACGAAGCGGGCGTGTCTCGACACCGATTACTACGAGACCTTCAACCTTCCCCACGTGCGGCTGGTCGACTTGCGAAAGACGCCGCTCGAGGCGATCACCGAGACCGGGATAGACACCAGCACCGAGTCGTTCGAGTTCGACGCCATCGTTTTCGCGACGGGTTTCGACGCGATGACTGGGCCTCTCGTCTCGGTGGACATCACCGGCGTGGGCGGGCTCACCTTGAAGCAAAAGTGGGCGGACGGGCCCACCACCTACCTCGGCCTCATGACCACGGGCTTCCCAAACTTCTTCACCATCACCGGTCCGCAGAGCCCGTCGGTCCTTTCCAACATGGTCGTGTCCATCGAGCAGCACGTGGACTGGGTCGCCGACCGTCTCGATTACATGCGGGCCGAGGGCTTCGATCGGATCGAGCCGACACCCCTTGCCGAGGCCGGCTGGGTGCAGCACAACCACGACTGCGCAGACATCACCCTGTTCCCGCGGGCGAACTCGTGGTATATGGGGGCGAATGTGCCTGGGAAGCCACGGGTTTTCCTGCCGTACGTAGGCGGGTTCGACAGCTACCGAAAGACCTGCAACGAGATCGTCGAGCGGGGGCACCTCGGTTTCAGGCTGGACGGTCCCGCCCGATCTCTGCACAACGACGGGATCATCCGGACCATGCAGCCCGACGTCGCCATCGTGCTCGAGATGATGGAATCGCTGAACCTGCCTCCCATCGAGACGATGAGCCCGCAGGAGGCGCGCGATTTCATGGAGGCGACGAACGCCGCCCGGCCGCCCGGACCCGAGGTCGGCGAGATCGTCGACGGCAAGTTGCCAGGTGCCGCCGGCGACCTCGAGTTCCGCCTGTACCGACCCCCCACGCCGGGTCCACACCCGGTCATGGCGTATTTCCACGGCGGGGGGTGGGTGCTCGGCAGCAAGGACTCCGACGAGCCTTTGTGCCGCGACATCTGCGCACGGACCGGAATGCTGATCGTGTCGGTGAACTACCGCCACGCACCCGAGGAGCGTTTTCCCGCGGCGGCCGATGACGCCTTCGCCGCGGTGCAGTGGCTGGCAGCCAACGCCGCAGAGCTTGGCGGCATCCCCGGGCATCTGGCAGTCGGAGGGTGGAGCGCCGGCGGGAATGTCGCCGCTGTCGCCACCCAGCGGGCCAGAGACGCCGGAGGGCCGGCCATCGCCGCCCAACTCCTGCTGATGCCGGTTACCGACTGGAATCCGGACCGGCCATCGCTGCGTGAGAACGGCGAGGGCTACATGCTTACCGCGTCGCTGATGCGGTGGTTCTGGGACAATTACGCCGACGAGCGAGACCGCACGAATCCGGCCGCTTCACCGCTCAGAGGGAACCTGGCGGGGCTGCCCCCTGCCGTCGTCGTCACCGCCGACTTCGACCCCTTGCGTGACGAAGGCATCGCCTACTCCGAAGCCCTCGCCGCCGCCGGCGTCCCGGTCACGCACGTCCGGGCTCGAGGGCACGTTCACACTTCCGTCCCCATGGTTGGTGTCGTCATCTCGGGCGCACCCGTGCGAGCAGAGATGTGCGAGGCGCTGAAAAACCTGCTCCCGGAGCCGATCACCAGCTGATCGCATCGGTCCTCAACTCGGACCGACCGGGAAGCGTTACTCTCCTCATTGGGACGACTCGGGGAGGTGGCGTGTCTCCACCGGTAGAGCACCAGGTGGTCATCCAGCGGCGTGGCCGGTCCCACCGCGCCTGGTGCCGATGCGGGTGGAAGGGCCACGCCTGGAACGAGCTGCGCCCGGCGGAGGCGGACGCCTGGCACCACGTTTTCGGCGACACGAGCATCGTTGACGTGACGTCGGTGCGCGATCCGGGAGACCCGTTTTCCGAGCCGATCACCGCGCTCGCAGAGACCGCCTCGCCGAGGGACCGGGCACTCGAGTCGGCTCGACGCTCCAGAGTTGTGGATGAGCTGGTCGGCCACGCCCGCTCGTTCGCCGACAGCCCCTCTCCCTACAGAAGGCAGGCAATCGGCGAGTTGCGGCGGGTCGCGGGGGACGACCGGACGAATCTCGTTTCGGCGGTGTCGGAGATCGACGAGCTTCTGCGACGGCACAGCCGGATCAGCGCCCACACGGCCGACAGCGAATGGCTGCAGCTGATCACCGCCAAGCGGCTTCTGCAGCACACCCTCGAGCAGGAGGACCTCGCCGGTCTCAAGTGATCATGAAGTCACGAGGATCGCACGGCCGACCGCGCCGGACGGGATGTTCGCCGTGCCGGCTGACGGCGCGGCCGAGCCGCTGACCGCGAACGTTGCAACCTGGCCCGAGGTGGTATCGACGTATCCGACCGTCCCTGCGCTGTTGAGCGCGACGCCGCGCGCCACGTCCTGGTAAGGCCAGTAGCCGCTGCTGTTCACTGCCGGCGGCATCGGGCTGGAGCCGGTCGCGAAGGGATGAACCCCTCCCCATCCGTCAACCACGTACCCGCCGCTGCCCGACGGCAGCAAAGTCAATGAGCGGGCGATGTCCCAACCAGACCACGAGGCCGAAGTCACGGCCGCCGCGGGCATCGGGTTCGACCCGACCGCGAACGGATGAACTCCGCCGTAGCCGTCAAGCACATAGCCGCCGGTTCCGGAAGGGAGGACGACGATCGAGCGGGCGATGTCCTTCTCCGGCCAGTACGCCGAAGCGCTCGCAGCGGGAGGCATCGGGTTCGACCCGATGGCGAACGGGTGCACACCACCCCATCCGTCCAAGACGTACCCGCCCTGTCCCGACGGAAGGAGCGCTACCGACCTTGCGATGTCCCACTCAGGCCAATAGTCCGACGTGGTTGCGGCGGGAGGCATGGGATTCGAGCCGATCGCAAACGGATGAACACCGCCCCAACCGTCCAGCGTGTATCCGCCGGTGTCGTCAGGAAGGCCGGCGGCTCCTCGTGCGATGTTCCAACCCGACCAAGTGTCGGACGTGGCGACCCGTGCAGGCCCGCCAGGGTTCGTCTCGGGGTCGAGATTGCCGTAACCGTCCAGAACGTAGACACCTCCACCCGACGGTTGGGAGGCGATGGCGGCGAGGTGTGATTGGTAGCCAGCACCGAACGCGGTAGGGGTGCCGTTGTACGAGGTGATGAGAGCCGGCCCCGAGCCGCACGAGGCCGTGTTCCAGCTCCAACCGAGATACGACAGGCCGTGCGCGTCCGCCCAGGCCATGTAGGAGTCAATGAACCCGCGCGCGCAGTCGGTCTCACCTAGTTCACCCGTAACCACCGGCGCTTGCGCGGCCACCGGAGCGATCGTCGAGTCCCAGCAGCCCGGCGTGTTGCACTGGCTGTAGTTGTAGATGTGAGCGGATGCTGCGAGTTGATTGGAAGGATCGTTGGGCTCGTTTTGAAGCCAGCCCGAAAGGTCACCCGCCCAGTTGAGCCCGGCCACCATCACCGGCTGGGTGGCACCGGTCGATCGCACCGAGTTCAGCAGGCTTTGCATCCCGGCGGCCCGCCAGCCAGCCGAAGTGACGCAGCCGTTCAACCAGCAGGACCAGGATATGTCGTGCGGTTCGTTGTACAGATCGAAGGCGACGCCTCGATCCGCCTTGAACGCACTCGCGACGGAAGTCCAGAACGCCGGCGAGTGATCCGAGTCCGCCATCATTTGCTGACCCAACGCAAGTTGGCCCCCCGGTGCCGACCAATGCAGATCGAGGATTGCCATCATGCCTGCCGCGTGCAGTTGCGACACGTAGTTCTCGATCGCGGTCTGGTAGTTGGCGCCGGAGTACGACGGGTTCACGCCGTTGATGCCCAGCCAGCAATCCTCGTTCAAAGGCACCCGCACAGCGTTCACATGCCACGAGCTGATCGCCTGGATCGACCCTTGGTCTGATGGACCGTCGAAGATCCCCCACCCCTGGGCACACGCGTACTCGGTCCCGGAGCGGTCGACGCCAACCAGCCGAATTGGATTACCGGAACCATCGACGAGCTGGTTGCCTTGCACTTGCACGCTGGCCGGTGGGGTTGCAGCGGCCCTGTATGAAGTACCAACCGCTAGACCGCCTACGCCGACCAAACCGATAGCCACCGCCATTGCGCACGCGCGCCGAAACACCTTGGAGAACATCTTTCCGCCCTTTCAACGTGTCGCCTGCGCGCCAAACTACCGACTCAGCCCGGTCGAGGGAACACCACTGGCTCGCGGCCAGGGTTTGCGCCTGCAGGTGGGCCCCTGGGGGCACGGGTGGCGGGTGGTGGCGGGTCAGCCCCCCGATTGCGCAACTTCGTAACAGTGCTAGCGCCTGCGCCGGCAAGAGTGCTACGAAGTTGCTGAATAGCAGCAGGTTTGCAACAAAGTCGCGTGGTTGCCGAAGTTGAGTGTTACGAAACGCAGGCGCGGAGGGTTTCAGCCGAGGCCCTTGCCCTTGCCGCTGTCGGTTCCTTGGCCCTGACCGTTCAGGTTGCCGTTGCCCTGCCCGGTTCCCTGGGTCTGGGAGGACTGCACACCGTTGCCCTCGCCCTGACCGTTCCCCGTGCCCGAGCCTGATCCCTGATGACCGGTCCCTTGGCCCTGACCACTGGTCCCCGGGGTCTGGCCTTGGGCACTCGCGGAGCTCTGTGTTTGGCCGCCGCCGGCTGCCTGTCCCTGACCGGAGCCGTTGCCGTTCCCGGTGGAACCTCCCTGGCCTTGCCCAGAGCCCTGGCCAGCGCCGTTGCCGCTGCCGTTGCCCTGGCCCGCCCCCTGGCCACCGCCCGAACCTTGACCCTGAGCACCGCCTGCGCCCTGGCCACCGCCTGCGCCCTGGCCCTGACCGGCACCCTGGCCCTGGCCCTGCCCCGACCCCTGCCCCGCGCCACCGCCAGCGCCGTTGCCATTGCCGCTGCCCTGCTGGCCGCCCGAACCCTGCTGGCCGCCCGAACCCTTGCCGTTGGCGTTTCCGTTCGCAGTGCCATTGCCTTGCCCGCCGCCAGAGCCCTGGCCCTGGCCCTGACCGGTTCCTTGGCCGCCCTGCACCGAACCACCAGAGGCTCCACCGCTCGTGCCCTGACCGTTTCCCTGGCTCGAGCCGTTCGCGTTGCCATTGCCCTGCCCGCCACTCGAGCCCTGACCTTGACCCTGACCTCCGCCTGAGCCCTGCCCCTGACCACCACCCTGACCGGTGCCACCGCCGGAACCTTGACCCTGGCCGCCACCGGAACCGTGACCCTGACCTCCGCCTGAGCCCTGACCCTGACCACCACCCTGACCAGTGCCACCGCCGGAACCTTGACCTCCGCCCTGGCCGCCACCCGAGCCGTGACCCTGGCCTGCGCCCTGGCCGCCACCCGAGCCGTGACCCTGGCCTCCGCCCTGGCCGCCACCGGCGCCTTGGCCCTGGCCGCCACCTGAGCCCTGGCCCTGGCCGCCACCCGAGCCTTGACCATGGCCTGCCCCATTGCCGCTCCCTTGGCCGGCGCCCTGGCCGCCGCTGAAGCCCTGCGTCCCTCCACCGGCGGGAGCAGTCCCTGATCCCGAAGCCGACCCGCCTGCGCCCGACGACGACCCGCCGGCGCCCGGCACGTCGCCCGAACCGGAGTTCACCGCCAGCCCGGGGGTCGCGCCGAGCGTGGGAGCTTGCGTGTCCGCACCCGGCATCGCGGTGTCTCCACCAGCCACGCCACCGTGTACTCCGAGACCAGTGCGGCTGGGGAAACCACCCCATACCGACGCTGAACGAGTGTGGCCGCCTCCGCTGCTCGGGTCCGCCAGTAGCCGGCCCGACGTGTTCGGAATCGGACCGCCGCCGGCCGGGAGGCTGATGCCGGTCGCCTGCTGCAGGATGTCGCCCGCAAGCTGGCGAACCGAGGGAATGCTTCCCGCGACGCTCAGGCCTCCGGTGAGCGAGGCCAAGCCGGCGAGCGTGCCCAGGGCCATACGGGCCGGAACCCGACGGAAACCCCTGGGACCGGCGATCGTGATCAAGTCGTCCGATTGCAGAGCAGACAGGATCGCCACGAGATCCTCGCGGTCGGGCTGATTGGCCCAAATGCCGTTCTGGCTCAGCCCGGTCAGGATCCCGGCCAGTTTGGCGGGAGGAAGGACGAGCGACGTGGAGGCTGCGCCAGGACGCGATGCGATGAGTTCTGCACCTGCGAAGATCGCATCCTTGTCGCGCAGGAACTCCTCGATCTTCTCTGGCGGCACCGGCGGGCTGAACAAATACCCCTGGACTTGATCGCACGCGTGGTCCGACAGGAACTCGAGTTGTGCCGCGGTTTCTACGCCCTCAGCGACGACCTGAAGCTCGAGGCTGTGCGCAAGATCGATGACCGCACCGACGATGGGGGCCGCCCCGGTCGTCGCATCGATGCGGCGGACGAAGGACGGATCGATCTTGATGGCGTCAACCGGCATGTCGGTCAGGTATGTGAGCGCGCTGTATCCGGTTCCGAAGTCGTCGATCGAGCAACGCACACCCATCGATCGAAGTTCTTCGAGGCTCTTCGACGTGTCGTGCATGTGCTCGACGAGAACGCTCTCGGTTACTTCCAACTCGAGGAGCCGGGGGTCGAGCCCGGTGCGATCGAGGACGTCGGCGACCAGCCGAACGACAGACTGACGAACGAACTGGCGGGGCGACACGTTTACCGACACCGAAACCCTCGGGAGACCTTGCGCCTGCCACGACCGCGCTTGGAGGCACGCGGTTTCAAGCACCCACTCCCCGAGACTCGCGATCAGGCTGGTTTCCTCCGCCAGAGGGATGAAGGCCGCGGGCGGGATGAACCCGAGGCGGGGATGCTGCCAGCGGGCGAGGGCCTCGACGCCCACGATCCCGCCCGTGATCGTCGACAGCTTCGGCTGGTAGTGGACAGCCAGCCGATCGCGCTCGAGTGCGCTTCGCAGGCTGGTCTCGAGCGCGAAACGCAACTCGGCCCTCGCGCTCATAGCCGTGTCGTAGATGGCGTAGGTGTTCCTACCGGCCGCCTTCGCCTGGTACATCGCAGTATCCGCGTTCTTGAAAAGAGCCTCGCTCTCGTCACCGTCGTCAGGCGAAACGGCGATACCAATGCTCGCCTGCACGGGTAGGAGCTTCCCGCCGATGTGGAATGGCTCCGAAAACGCCCCGAGGATCCTTTCCGCGACGTTCGCGCTCACGGCTTTCCCGTCGAGGTCGGGCACGAGGATCGTGAACTCGTCACCTCCCATACGAGCAAGCGTGTCGCGAGGCCTCAACCGATTCTGCAGTCGCGCGACCACCGCTTGAAGCAGTTGGTTCCCGACTGCGTGACCAAGACTGTCGTTGATGCTCTTGAACCGATCAAGGTCCAAGAAGATGACCGCGACACCGTGGCCTGTGCGCCGCGAATTCGCGAGTGCCGCTTCCAATCGGTCGTTGAAGAGAACTCGGTTGCACACGCCGGTCAAGGGATCGTGCTGAGCCCGGTACTCGGCCGCCGACCGCGTGTAGACCTGATAGGTCAAGTAGACAACGATCAGCAGGGGAAGGATTCCAGATCCAGCCGCGAACAAGGCGACGCTGTTATGAATCTTCAGCAATGCTTTGGCGGAGAGCACTGCCGGCGGGACCAAAGCCCCGACGACCATGAGCCCGATGTAGATCCATCCGGGGCGGGTCGAACGGAAAGGCACGGGATCCAGGGCATGCCGCTGAGAGGGATGCAGGACGGAGCAGCTCCACAGGCACAGCCCCCACAGCAGAACCGCACTGAGAGGAACCGGGGATGAGTTGAAGCCACCCAACAGCGAGGCTGCCACCGCGGAGTGGGCAACGAAAACGCAGAGGAACCCGCCGAGCAGGTAGCGATATGCGACGGGATGGCGCTTCGTGAGCGACAGGATCGACACGCACATCCACAGCGTCACGATGTCCATAAGAGGAGGCGCGATGGCTGTCAGCTCACGACCGGGGTGCCACCCCAGCGAAGGCACGATGACGAGGGCGAGCAACGGAAAGGCGAGGGCTCCGCTTGACACAACCGCGGCCGAGAGCGACTCGACCAGACGAGTTGGAAGGCGTTGGTGCAACAACGACCCCAGGCCGGCGACAGCGAACGCCCCACCTATCAGGGTCAACGTCAGAGGAACGGTGCCCTCGGGGACGATCCTGATGCCGTGCCACCCCTGGACGATGACGGCCACGACGTTGGTTACCAGCCCGGCAGCGATGAGAAACCACGAGACGAGCCAGCCCGCCCAATGCGAGCGTCGGTTGGACCACAAGCCGTAGCCGGCTGCTGCAACAGCCAGGACCCCGACGACGATCGCTGTCGCCCCGGGGTCGAGCGCGGTCGCGAGGCGGATCACGGCTGCGATCCCAGCTATGACGATTAGTGCTTTCACTGCCCCTAGACCCCTTGTCGGCTCGCTGAACTAGCACCGATCGTGGCCGGGCAACCTCACTTAGTCGTCAACGGAGTAACAACGACGCCTTTGGTGCGTTCTTTTCTCTACTGCGCACCTCGCGCCTTTGCTTCCCCTCTATCCCGAGTCGGCGGTGGTCAAGTGACGACCGTTCCGGTCGGGCTCGCCGCGGCCACCCGGTAAGGAAGTGTTCTGGCGACTTCTCCGTCGACCTTGATCACGAACTCGTACTTCCCGAAGACCGGAAGCGGCAGCCCGGGAAAGTTCGCCGCGAGGCACACGTGCTGGTCGTCGCCGATCGTCAGGGTGGGAGGGCGCCCCACATTGAACGATGACTGAACTTTCAGGGGCCCGAAGATCCCGGGGCCGGTCGGTACGTCGACGGCAATGCCGTCCTCGGTCAGCAGCTCGATGTCGATCTGATGCTGCTCGTTGGTCTGGGCCCACCCCACTGTCAGGACCATGCCGATGCCCAAGGTGACAACGAGCGGCGGAATCGCGCCGGCCGGCGCCTGGGCCAGCTCGATCCCGCCACCGGAGATGTACAGCTGATTGTTCACCGCTTCGGCGTGATTGCAAAGAATCGCGTCTACCTGCATTTCCGGCCGGTCTCCTCTCGACGTTCTCACAAGGGATACCAGACCGGCGGAGCCTCGATCACCTGCGCGTCCCTACGATTGCTACAGCCGCTAATGACGCCCCAGGAACGCCGCCTCGAAGTCCCTAGCCGAAATGGGATGACCTTCCGTGTTAACCAGCTCGGACCTCGTCCGGGGGAGCGCGCCAGGATGTTCGCTACGCAGGTAAGCGATCAGCTGCTCCCGCACCGCGCACTGGAGGTCAAATGACCTCGCGCTGTCGGGTGAGCTCATCAGGGCGCGGAGCTGCATCGTGTTCTCCCCAGAGTCGGTGACCTGCATGATCCCCACCTTGCCGTCCCAGTCGGGTGAACGCCGCAGGATCTCCTCGAACCGGGCCCGGATCTGATCGACCGGCGCCGAGAAGTCCACTTGGAGGAAGACATAGCCGAGGATGTCTGCGGTGGAGCGGGTCCAGTTCTCGAACGGGTTCTGGATGAAGTACGAGATAGGCAGGACCAGGCGGCGAAGGTCCCACAGCCGGACCACCACATAGGTGAGCGCGATCTGCTCCACCCTTCCCCAATGGTCCTCGACGACGACCACGTCATCGACGCGAATCGGCTGGCTGATGGCAAGCTGCAGTCCGGCGACCAGGTTGGTGGCCGTCGGTCGGGCGGCGACGCCGGCCACGAGGCCCAGCACGCCGGCTGACGCGAGCAGGCCTGCCCCGGCGGCACGCACCCGGGGGATGCTCAACAGAACAATCGCGATCGAGACGATCGACACCACGACCACCGTCACCCGTCTGAGCACCTGGATCTGGGTGTGGATGCGACGTGCCTTCAGATTGTCGGTCACGTCGAGCTGGTACCGGGCGAGGATGACGTCGTCGAAGACGTACGTCAGCCTCACGACCAGGAAGCCGATGGCGAAGACGAGCGCTATTCCAACGGCGCGGAGGAGGTCGTCGCGCAGGCGGGCGCCGAGCTTCACGCCGGCGAGCGCGATTTCGACCGCCGCCAGGGGGATGATCAGCCGCGAAGGCCACCTGACGTTGCGAATCAGCGACTCCTGCAGGGACTTACCTCGGCCGTCTACAGCACGCCTCAGGAAAAAGAAGCCCAGGGTGTGCGCGGTCACCGCCAGTAGCAGGACTCCGATCAGGATTGGCAGAGCGGCAGGCACGAATCCTCCTCGGTCGTTCAACGGATGTTCAACGAGCAACGTGGTGTCGCGGGCGGACGAGCCTCACGACATTCGCTGTGAGGCCCGACGCAACGTCCTTCATTCACCGCCACGAAACGAAGGCGATGGCCAGTTTAGAGATACATGCCGGCCAGGTTGTGCACCCGACATCGACCACACAGTGCCGGTGACACCTGTCACGGCTACCCTGAGATCCCGTGCTGATCTCCACGATGAATGACCTGCCCGGCTACGAGATAACCGAGGTACTCGGCGAGGTTTTCGGGCTCACGGTGCGAAGTCGCAACATCGGATCCCAGATCGGAGCGGGGTTCAAGGCCCTGGCGGGAGGGGAGTTGAAAGGGATGACCAAGAACTTGGTCGCCAGCCGGCAGGAGGTGATCGAGCGAATGGTGGCGGAGGCTCAGATGAAGGGAGCGGACGCGATTCTCGCGATGAGATTCGACACATCCGAGATGGGCGGCAACTGGACCGAGATCTGCGCCTACGGCACCGCCGTCAAGGTCCGGAGGGCTTAGCAGCGGTGTACGACGAGATCCTCTACGCGGTCGACGATCCTGTCGCCACGATCACTCTCAACCGCCCCAAGTCCCTCAACGCCTGGACTCAACGAATGGCGGCGGAGGTCCGCCACGCCGTGGCCCGAGCCGAATCGGACGCCGCGGTCGTCGGGATCATCATCACCGGAGCCGGCCGAGCGTTCTGCGCTGGCGCAGACATGAACAACCTGAGCAGCCTTTCCGAGGGTGGGCGCCTCGAGACGGACTTCGCCTCTCTCGAGGTCCACAGAGCGGAGCCGCTCCCGGATGACTTCTCCGGCGAGTACACCTATCTCCTTGCCGTTCGGAAGCCGATCGTGGCCGCGATCAACGGTCCTATCGCCGGCATGGCGGTTCCGATCGCGCTTTGCTGCGACATCCGGTTCATGGCGGCGGACGCCCCGCTCCTGACCGCGTTCGCCGAGCGTGGCCTCGTCGCCGAGTGGGGGATCAGCTGGCTGCTGCCGCGGGTGGTCGGAACCGGCCGCGCGCTCGATCTGCTGTTCTCGTCGAGACGGGTTACAGGAACCGAAGCGGCCGGCATTGGCCTGGTGAACGAAGCGGTCCCCGCGGATGAGGTTGTTCCTCGCAGCCGCCGGTACATCGAGGACCTGGCGTCCCGATGCTCCCCGGAGTCGTTCGCGATCATGAAGCGCCAGGTCTACGAAGACCTCACCACGAGATTGGGCCCGGCCGAACGTGAAGCCCAGCGGCTGATGATCGAGAGCTTCGGTCGCCCCGACTTCAAGGAAGGGGTCCGATCCTTCCTCGAGAAGCGACCGCCCAAGTTCGGGCGGGTCGGCGCCGAACCCCCTCCCGGAGCGCCCTAGCCCGCCGAGCCCGGTTCGCGACCCTCCGGCCATCCCGGGACGCCAGGGTCGAGTTCGACGCGCACGCTGTTCAAGAAACCCGACACCAGCCGGTAGAAGCCGGCGAGAAGCAACAGCTCGATCATCTGCTCCTCCGACCATCGACCCGCGACTCTCTCCCAGGCCTGGTCCGAGACCGTATTGGTGGCACAGAGCTCGTCGACGAATGCCATCAAGTCCCGATCGCCCGTGGCCCACCCCTCGAGCGACTCGGTCGCGGCGCGAGCGATCTCGTCCTCGGTGACCCCGGCCGGTTGCGACATGAGAGTGTGCTGGCCGAACTCGTACACCGACCCGCAGCGCCACCCCACCCTGAGGATCACCAGCTCACGTTCGCGGGCGGGGATCAAGCCTTTGAGCAGGAGGTAACCGCCAAACCGGTTGAATCTGTCGGCAAGCCCCCGATGTTTCGACATGGTCCGGAAGATGTTGAGCGGCAGGAGCCCCTCCGGATCTCCCTCGGCGGGAGCAATGCGAGGCTTGGGTGACGGCGCCGGAGTCATCGAGTCCGACACGCTACTGCGGGCGCCCAGTCGTGACACCATGACGGTGTGGCCGCAACCGCGCTGGTTCTCGAAAGCCCACTCCGGCTGGTGGCAAGCTCGATCGAGCTTCCGCGAATACGCAGTGACGACGGCCTTCTGCGCGTGGAGGCCTGTGGGTTGTGCGGCACCGACCACGAGCAGTTCACCGGCGTGATGAACCCGGGTTACGCCTTCATACCGGGTCATGAGACGGTAGGCGTGATCGAAGCCATCGGCGAGGAGGCCGCCCAGCGTTGGGGCGTGACTGTTGGGGACCGTGTCGCGGTCGAGGTCTTCCAATCGTGCGGAACCTGCGCCCAGTGCGCTACAGGCCACCGGCGCCTCTGCGTCAGGCACGGGATCAGGGACATGTACGGGTTCATCCCCGTCGCCAAGCCCCCGGGGCTCTGGGGAGGGTACGCCGACATTCACTATCTGGGTCCCGACTCCATGCTGCTCCCGGTCCCGGAAGGGTTGGACCCGGTGACTGCTACCTTGTTCAACCCGCTGGGAGCGGGCATCCGCTGGGGCGCGACCCTCCCAGGCACGAAGAAAGATGACATCGTGGCCGTGCTCGGGCCCGGCATCCGAGGGCTGTCCGCTGTCGCCGCCGCCAAGACAGCCGGTGCCGGATTCGTGATGATCACGGGATCCGGCCACCGAGACAGCGACCGTCTCGCCTTGTCGCGTCGGTTCGGTTCCGACCTGGCGGTCGACGTCACCGAACGCGATCCGGTGGCAGCGCTGAAGGAAGCCACGGGTCGGCTCGCGGACGTCGTGGTCGACGTCACCGCGAAGGCGCCTGCGGCGTTCGCTCAGGCGATGAACCTGGCCAGACCGGGAGGCACGGTCGTCGTCGCCGGCACCCGCGGCACGCCCGAGACGCCGGGATTCTCCCCCGACCTGGTGGTCTTCAAGGAATTGAGGATCCTCGGCGCGCTGGGAGTCGACGTGTCAGAGCACGAAGAAGCGCTCAGGCTCCTCGCGTCAGGCGCCTATCCGTTCGACGAGATTCCTCGCAGCTGCGCCGGCTTCGGAGAGGTCGCCGGCCTTCTCACCAAGATGGCCGGCGAGTCCTCTCAGGAAGAGTTCGAGCAGCGGCCCGTCCACGGGGTGTTCGTGCCGCGCTAGCACACGACGTCTCAGAAGTAGCCGGGGTCCCAAACGACTGCACCCGCGGAGTGGTCCGGGCTCAGCCGGACCTCGACCTTTTCTCCCGGACGGAACATGTAGACCACCGAACGCGGAAAGGATTGGACGACCTCCAACTCGAAGGGATTCTCTCCGCCGGGTGCCGAGACGTTGAGGACCAGTCGAACCATCGGTCGCAAGTCGACGATCGTCCCGAGGTTCTTCACCGAAAGGATTTCCCCCTCGGCCCGCTCGCCGGTTGCGAGGATCTCGGAGGTGAGCATCGGCGGCTTGGGCCACTTGCGCGTCTTCCAGGCGACGAACGGGATGACGATCGCAGCCAAGGCAAAGGGAAGGAGCACGAACAGAACCACCAGAGCCTGGTTCGTCGACAGTCCGAACAATGAGGCGAGGGGTGTGACCGCGATGCCGGGCAAGGCTAGGACCTTGGCCGGGCCAACACGAGCCGTGCTACGTTCCGAGCCATGGGGCTGAAAATCGTCGGGGCTGGGCTTGGCAGAACGGGCACCCATTCGCTGAAGCTGGCGCTGGAGCGCCTGCTCGGCGAGCCCTGCTACCACATGATCGAGCTGTTCCCGAGACCGAACCACGTAGCCATGTGGCACGCCGCCATGCGTGGTCAGGAACCGGACTGGGAGGGGATTCTGGACGGGTTCGGCGCCGCGGTCGACTGGCCGGCGGCGGCACTGTGGAACGAACTGCATTCCGCCTTCCCCGAGTCGATCGTGCTCCTGTCCGCACGTGACAGTCCGGAACAGTGGTGGAACAGCTTTTCCGAAACGATCCTGCAGGTAATGCGACGCCAACCGCCTCCCGAAATGGCTGACTGGTACGCGATGAGCGAGGACATGCTCGGCCGGCTTACGCCCGACTACGAGGATCGCGAAACCGCGATCGCGGCGTACGAGTCGCACAATCAGGCAGTGCGCGACACGGTCGCGCCTGATCGACTGATCGAGTGGCGTCCCGGCGACGGCTGGGGTCCGATCTGCGACCGGCTTGGGCTCCCCGAGCCCGAGGAGGCCTTCCCGCACGTGAACACCACCGATGAATTCCGGGTGATGGCGGGACTGCTGGATCCGTCAGCCTGAATCCTCCTCGGTGGGCGCCGACCTCTAGTGCCGGGAGCGTCCCGCCGCCAACGGTGAACCCGGCGAGCAGGCGGCCGCGGCACTCCCCAACAGTCCCTCGAACTCCGGTGCCGGGAGAGGGCGGGAGAAGTAGTAGCCCTGCGCCACGTTGCAGCCCAACGTGCGTAAGGACTCCAGTTGCTCGGCAGTTTCAACTCCCTCGGCTACGGCGATGATGTTCATAGCTGACGCCAGTTCGATGACGGCGCGGACGATCGCGGAGTCCACCGGATCGTCGGCGACACCCTCGACGAACACACGGTCGACCTTCACTTCCTGCACCGGGAAACGTTTGAGGTAACTAAGGGACGAATGCCCGGTACCGAAATCGTCGATGGCGAGGCGGACGCCCAGGCTGTTGAGCTTCTTCATCACCTCTTGAGCCCTCGCAAGGTCGTTCATGACCATGCTCTCGGTGATCTCGAAGGTCACCTTCTCGGGTGCCAGGTCGAAGGCTTCGAGCGCGTTCGTCACATCCGCAAGTAGGCCGCTGTGCTGGAACTGACGGGGAGACAGATTGATGCTGATGGGGATCTCCATCCAGAGACGCTCTCTGATGGACACCGCCTCACGGCACGCGTGCTCGAGTACATATCGGCCGAGGGGAAGGATCAATCCGGTTTCCTCCGCCATCGGGATGAACCGCGCCGGTTCGATCAGCCCATGGGTCGGGTGCCACCAGCGGACCAGCGCCTCGGCGCCGACTATGCGCTGGTCATGGATTGAGTAGAAGGGCTGGTAGTACACCTCCAGTTCGCCCCGCTCCATCCCCTTGCGGAGGGCTCCCTCCAGGTCGAGGCGCTCGGCAGACCTTGTTCCCATCGCGGCCGTGTCGAATACCTCGTAGGTGCCACCCTGTCCCTTGACCTTCGCCTCGTACATCGCGACATCTGCGTTTCGGAGCATGTCGTCGGCCGTGCGGCCCGGCTCGGTGAGAGCGATCCCGATCGAGAGGCTGACCACGACCTCGTATCCCTCCGAAAGCACCAGCGGTTTCTCGACCGCCGCGCAAAGACGCCGGGCGGCGGCCACCACCTGGTCGACACCGGTCACGTCCTCGAGCAGCAGGACGAACTCGTCTCCGCCGAACCGGGCAAGCAGGTCGTAACCACGCACCGCGTCCTTCATCCGAGCGCCGATAGCGACGAGGAGATCGTCACCGATCCCGTGTCCGAGGCTGTCGTTGATGCTCTTGAATCGATCGACGTCAACGAAGATGAGGGCGTGGATCTTGCCGTCGCGCTGTGACCTGAGAAGCGCGCGCTCCAGCCTCTCGACGAGTAGGCGACGGTTCGCAAGGCCCGTGAGGCTGTCGTAGAAGGCATGACGGGCCATCTCGTCTTCGTACGCCTTCCGCTCGGTGATGTCGCGCAGTGCGATGACCGCTCCGACCGCGCGTCCGTTGTCCAGGATCGGGGACGCGGTATACGCAACCGGGACGGTGCCCCCTCCCGGCGCGGGGAGCATGACTTCGTCCTCTCGAACGACCCGACCTCTTCGGATCGCTGCCCGTGCAGGTCCGAGGAGGAAATCCGGGGCCTCCTGAGAGTTCTCGACTATCACCCCGTTGCCGTCGCCTGTGCAGCCGGGAATATCGACGATCTCTAGCGCAGCGGGGTTCACGAAGGTGACGTATCCCTCCAAGTCGACCGCGCAGACACCTTCGCCGATGCTCAGAGCGATCGAGCCGAGCCGCTCGCGTTCGAAACGGATCTGCCGGTACAGCTCGGCATTGGTCAGCGCGCCAGAACCGACGGCGGCGATCGCGTCGAGAAGAGTCTGGTCGGCTTCGTCGAACGGCTCCTCGCGGCGCCGTCCCGCAACGACGAGCCATCGATCGGAGCCGCTGGTTTGTACCTGAGCAGCCATCGCCGAGGGCGATGGGGGGTTGGCTTCGAGACGGGCTTCACCACATCTAAGGAGGTCGCGAGCCGAGGTAACGATCGTCTCCTCGATCGAATCCGCATGCAAGCCTCGGTTCGCTTCAAGCGTGACGTCGAACAGACCTTGAAGCCGCTCGCGGTCGTGGTACGCGTGGAACTGGGCCGCGACGACCAACCGGAAGGTGATGAGCACAGGCGCCGCCACCGCGAGCCCCCACGGCACCGCCCAGGTGGTTATAGCGAACACGCATCCCACCAGCATCCCTGACACCAGGAGCGCGAGCTGCACCCGGAGGTCCTCGAGGAGACAGGTGCGCCATGTCGAGCCGAGGGAGACGAGTACCATCGCAACCGACCCGTGGCTTACGACGAAATAGACGATCCCTCCAAGTACTGCTCCCCCTAGCGTACGAGGACTGATCGAACCGTAGGCTCCCCCGACCAGGTTCCGGACACCCAAACCCAACCCCGCCGATACGAGAACCTGACCAAAGTTGAAGGCTGATTTGAGCAGCGGCCGTCGCCTGACGAGCTGGGAAACGAGCGTCGCGATAGCGAACGTCGCGATCGTCGCCGGCAGGGGCACCAGTAGGGCCAGGACGACGAAGAATCCTTCGTCGAGGTGGAACGCCTCGGACTGGTCGTCTCGGTAGAGAACGAGAGGACGAACCCAGCTCGCTATCGCGAGCGCGCACAGCACGCCCGTGACGACCCACTGGTGGCCGGGCATGACAGTGAGCGGGCCTTGGTCGGACGCCGCGTATCCGAGAACGAGAAAGCCCCCGACCACGGACACGGTCAAGATCAGCCGTGTCGGCCAGGGAAGGGTCAGGTTTGACCGCCGAGACTCGGTCGGACGCCTAGCTCCAACTGGAAGCGTTCCAGGCCGCACCGTTCCAAGCCGCCCCATTCCAAGCCGCACCGTTCCAAGCCGCACCGTTCCAAGCCGCACCGTTCCAGGCCGCACCGTTCCAGGCCGCACCGTTCCAGGCCGCGCCGTTCCAGGCCGCACCGTTCCACGCCGCGCCGTTCCACGCCGCACCGTTCCACGCAGCACCGTTCCACGCAGCGCCGTTCCAAGCAGCGCCGTTCCAAGCAGCGCCGTTCCAAGCGGCACCGCTCAGTGCGCTTGCGTTCCAAGCTGCTCCTGTCCAGGAGCTGCCGTTCCACGCCGCACCATTCCAGGCAGCACCGTTCCACGCGGCACCGTTCCAAGCGGCGCCGTTCCACGCAGCACCGTTCCAAGCAGCGCCCGACAAGGTGAAGCCGTTCCAAGCGGCGCCGTTCCACGCCGCGCCGTTCCACGCAGCACCGTTCCAAGCAGCACCATTCCAGGCGGCGCCCGACCAGATCGCCGGATTCCAGGTGTCGACCGAGCCGGTCGGAACCAACGAGACGGTGCTGCCCGGTCGGGTCGGCCGCAACCCATCGGTCGATTGGTGGAGGTCCATAGGCGCGGAGGTGGCGGCTGTATATGCGTTGAGTGCGCCGTGCCCATCCACGAACGGGTTTCCGACCGGGCCGGGTCCTGCGTTGCCCAGCAACCGGGCCTTCAGCTGATTCGGAGTGATGCCCGGATTGTCTGCAAGGACCAGGGCCGCCGCGCCGCTGGTTATGGCTGCGCTGAACGAGGTTCCTGACCCCTTGAAGTTCCCCGAGCCGATGCGTGCCGAGGGAAACAGGTCGTAGACGGTCGAGCCCGGCGCAGCGACGCTGATAACCGAGCGTCCGGACGTGACCAGATCGGGCTTGACCCAGCCGTCCGCTGCTGTCGGCCCGACGCTGCTGAAATCGGTCATCGTGTCGTCGGAGACCGATGGCGTCGCCATGTCGTCGAGCGCCCCGACCGTGATGACCAGAGGGTCGTCACCGGGCGACAGGATCGTCCCGTTGAAAGGCCCGGCGTTGCCGGCTGACGCGACAACCGCGATTCCAGCGTTCCACGCCGCCTCTACCGCCCTGTCGAGAGGGTTGCGGAGGGTCGACGTGAACGACTGGAACCCGACCGACATGTTGAGGACCTTTATGCCGTACTGGTCCTTGTGGTCTATGGCCCACTCGACGCCGGCGATGACCCTGCTCAAGGTGGTGGTCCCGGTCACCCCGGCGACCTTCACCGATACGAGGTTCGCGGCGGGCGCCTCTCCGTGATACTGACCGCCCGACGAGGCGCCGTTACCAGCCACCAGACCCGCCACGAAGGTTCCGTGACCGAAACCGTCGAAGAACGGGTTGCCTTCGCCGGTGAGGTCAACGCCCCCGACCAATCGGCCGGAGAAATCAGGAAGGTTGGCGATACCCGTGTCGAGGACTGCGATGGCGACGCCCTGACCGGTGTCGCCCGACTGAGCGAGTTGGTCGGCGCCGGTCTCCTGCGAGAACACCGCTGAGGGGACATGTGGCGAGGTGGAAGCTACGGGGCCGCCCTGCAACGAGATCGGAACGTCCGGGATGGTTGTGACGTCGGGAGAGCTCGCGAGGGTGGCCAACCCGGCGCCGCTGACCGATACCTCAGCCGCACCGAGATCCGGAAAACTTCGAAGCACGGAGGCACCGACGGCCTGCGCCGCGCCCGCTGCGTCGGAGGTTCCGTTCGTAAGGACGATCACGGGCTGCGTCGACTCGGCGGCTGAAGCGCCGCCGGTTCCTACCAAGAGTGACGACAGAAACGCGGCCGAAGTGGCGACGACGGCCGCTGCACAGCGTCCCCAGCAGGACTTTCCGCCAAGGCGATCCCAAACCGAACGGTCCGAGACAGTTGCCCGCCGCGCCCGCGGAGCTTCGGCGTCACGCCGATCCTCCCGTTCGCGCTTCCCCCGGAACATTGTCCTCGTTTCGTCGGCTTGGGATGGGCGCTTTAGTAAGAGGCGCGCAACCTGAGTGCGTTTTCACCATCAGACACGTAGCGGTGGACATGGGGCATTTGACCGGTAAAGGCCCCGGTGCCGGCGACACCTCTTCAACATCGGCTCTTCACCGGGTGTTTGGATTGAGATCACCGGCGAATTTCGGTTCCCGAATTTTCCTAGCGGGTAAGGACAAATCCGAGTACCAATTGCACCAAGCTCGCCGTACGATCCGCTCGTGGGCACTGGGGTGCTCTTCGGACTGGCGATATTGGCGTTTGGAGGTGCGGCGATGAGAGTTCGCGTACGGCGTACTTCCTGGCACACCGTGCAGGCGCAGCATCGCGCCCTCGCCACCATCGGCAAGCTGGCTGCGGAACACGCCGGACCCGAACGATCGCAGCCGGAGCGCTCGTCCCGGAGCGCCGTTCGCGTGGTCCGGGACGCGGAATCCGAGCACGCCCCTGGCACCCCACCCGTTCTCCGTTCCCGTCCGCGGCACGCGTTGTCCACCGACACCAAAGACCCGGAACATTCGGCGACCTCAGCCGCAAGGGTTCCGATCGCAAACGGGCTTCCCGCCGCGGCGTTTCTGCCGGGGCCGAGCGTGAAGCTGGTCCGGCAGCAGAATCTAGAACCGCTGGCGGCCGCCGAACCGCACACGCCGGCGATTCCGCGACCGGTCCTGCCGACCATACCGGCAAAAAAGCCTGCCGATTCGACCGATCAGATGCTCCGGTTCGACGCTCTCGCCGAATCGGGCCCGCGGAAGGCGGACGAAAACCCGCGGTCGCGACGCCCTCAACGGGCGTCTCGAATCCATCTCGACATGCGCCGTGGTCTCGAACGCTTCGGCGCGGTGTCGACCCGAACCAGCCAGGTCGGCGAAGCCCTCTTGACCGGGTTTCGGACTCGAGCCCTCAAGCGGTGGTCCGGGGCGCTCCACGACGGGCGTACACCGTTCGTCGAGGTGGGCCGGCGGCCGCGCGCAGCAATCGGAGCGGCCGCCGCCGCCCTGGTGTTCGTCGCCCTCATCGGACTCGCCGTAGCCGGAACCGGGGGTGGCGCCCCCCACCACCAAACGGCCAGCGGGGGGCGGTCAGCTATCAGTCCGGCGCCTGGTTCACCATCCCTCTCGCAGGGGGCCGGCACCGAACAGGCACCGCAGGCCTCGGCGTCACTACTCGAGATGACCTCGTCGACTTCGGCGGTGTACCAGGTGAGCGGCCCGATCTCGGTGGTTCTCCACGCGACTGCGCCCTGCTGGATTGAGGCGCGCAGGTCAGGACCCAAAGGCGGGCTTCTGTTCCAGGGAACCCTGGTGCCCGGCCAAGCCTGGACGGTCGCCGGGCCGACGTGGCTCAGGCTCGGCAACCCGACCGCGGTAAGCCTGGCCATCAACGGACAACAGGTGAGCCCCCCTGCGGCGCAAGGAATCCCGTTCGACCTTCAGATCGGCTGAGACACTTCGACGCCTACTCGGGCAAGGTGCAGCCGCTGGTCCCGGTCGTCGTCCCGATCGAGTAGTTGTTGCCCGGTCCACCTGCGTCGACCTTCTGCAGCGATGCGACACCGAGGCCCAAGGGGTTGGGCGGAACGCCGATCTCGATATAGGTCTCGCCGGTCGGTTGAGTGAGGACGGCGCCCGCCGGCGGGTTGCCGACGTGCGCCAGCGGAACGACGATTTCGACGACTCCGTCTTTGCCGGTGACGAAGGTACCGGTGTCGGTGTTCGCCGATTGGAACTGCTGGCTGGATCCCACCGACGCGACGGTTCCGTCAGAGAAGACGGGCGCGGAACCGGGGAGAACTCCGAGTTGGGCTTGGGCGAAGTACACGGTCCCCTTGTAGGTCCATGTCATGTACCAGTCCGCGGCGGTCGCGCCGACCGGCACGGTCTCGGTGAGGTTCTGGACCGTCATCCGCACGATCAACGACTTGCCATTGGGACCGGGAGCCATGTTCCCCTGCAAAAGGGTCAGCTGCGGATCGCTGTTCATGAAGGTGTCGGACGCGGTGTGAGCAGGATTGGCCCACAAGGCGTCGCAGTTGCTCGACGAGGAAGTCGGAGGCACCGGAAGGATGTTGTTGACAGGCGTGGTTCTGCCGTCGAGGGTCTGCATCAGATTGGAGACATCGGGCACACCCCATCCAGATACGTAGTCCCACCCGGTGGTCGCGTGATAGAGCCCGTTGTCGCCCAGGGTCACGTCGAAGAAATCCTTCGCATAGGCCGTGCTCTCGGCGACGCGGTAGATGGCGAAGTCTGCGAACCCGAGACCCGGATATTTGACGGTCGTCGACGCGTGCCGGCGGGGCGGACCGGTGGCGGGGGCACTGGACGTGAAGAGCGGGGGCGCCGCGGCCTGGATCCGGGTCCACATTCCGACCCATAGCGGGGAGCTGAGACTCGTTCCAGCGCCACCGCCGGGCGTCAGCGATCCGTTCTCGACGATGTTGTAGCCGTTGTCGGCGATGTCTCCTGACATCGCAGCGACGTCCGGCGCCCCGCGACAGGTTGTCCCCCGCGCGTAGGGGTTCCCGTCCTGATCGAGAAGGCACGGCACGTTGATCGCGCTCACCCGCTTCTGGAAGGGTGGCTCGGCCTGGAACAACGCGGCTCCGCCCCCGGTGAATTCCCAAGCTCGCTCGATCGCCCGTTGCGGGAGGCTGCCCCCATCGGACCACAGGACCGTACCGCCGACGCAAACGGCGTAGTCGCTGGCGCACGGGTACTCCTGGAGCGGGACGACCTGGTTGACGACCCCATTTCCTGCGCCAACCGCGGGGAGGACGACCGCCGGGCACGACGACCCGGTGTCACCAGCGGAGGTGAAGAGCGTCCGTCCTTGCATTGCCGCCTGCAACAGGGTTTGCTCGGCGACAGGCTCCAGATCGTCGCCGAGCGCCACCCCGTAAGGCATCTGGGCCAGGGGCCCGGTGACGGGGTTGGTCGGGTTGGTCTCGCACTCCCCGAACGAGGCGTTCGCCTGGCTGGGCCCGTTCGGATCTCCGACCCACCTGGTGAACAGGCTCTCGACCTGGGCGTCGAATAGCGAATCGGCGAAGTAGAGATCCACTCCCAATGCGTCGGGTGCCATGCCGGTGCTCGCCTGGGTGTCGAGGTCCCACTCACCCTGCCCCGAATCGTCGCCGAACGACCCTGTCCCGACCCGGGTGACCTTGACCGGGATGGTCGGGAGCTTGTACTGCTGCTCGAAGTCTCGAAGGTTGGAGATCACGTCGTCGGTGCGCCCCTCACCGAAGATTGCGATTGACTGGCCCTGCCCGAGGTTCGACGAGGGCACGTCGTAAAGGGACCACATGTCCTGAGGCCCGTACGTGCACGACGGAAGGCAGGCTGGAAACTTCGGCGTCTGCGCGGGCGGCGAGAGGATTGCCGACCGGCTCTTCGAGGGGACCTTTGGAGTGCTGAACTTCTGGAGGGTGTTGAGTCCGACGACCGAGATGATCGAATCCCCTGCGGGCACCAAGGGTGGGGTGGCGTTGGCCACGAACGACACGCCCTTCACCAGGTAACTGTTGATGGTTGTCTGGAACAGCCGTTGCAGCTGCGCGACCGTGCCCGTTGCCGCCACCCAGTCGCCGGCACGCGTGGTCTCGGTGATCTGGAGCCCTCCCGACTTCAGCCAGGAAACCACCCGGCCGTAGGTCTGCGCGGAAACCCCGAATCGGGACGCGAACTCCTGGGGCGTGAGGAACTGGCGGTAGTTCGGACTGGAGGGGTCGTACTCGGATTGGTAGAAGGCCTGAAGCGCCGGCTGGTTGGGCAGGGCCAGGCCGACACCGATTTCGAGGATCTCGGTGGACGGAGCAGGAGCAGCGGCTGCGACGAGGTTGAGACCCGGGAGAACGTCATGGGCGAGGCGGGTGAGATGGCTTGCTGCGGCGGCTCCGGCGGCGGTCGCCGCGCCCGAGGCTCCGATGACGCTGGTGCTCGAGCTGGCCGACGTGACCGCCGTGGTACCCGGCACCTGGCCCGCTTTGGAAGCGGGGCCGGAAGAGGCGAGCGCCGGGATGGTGAGGGACGCGGCAAGCCCGAGCGCCAATGTCCCCGCCAAGGCCGCACCGGCTCGCCTCAACCGCATGTTCCCCAGAACCTCCAAGTTGCCGCCAATGTCCAGACCGACCGTCGGGGGAAGGTTTTCGGTTCGGCTCGACGGAATTCCTGCCGGCTGCGGTTCATCCCGACCAGGTGAGACGCCCGGCGACCGCCTCGTTCGCCTGGGAGTTGGAGCCCTGGCCGGCGCACGCGGTGGCGTTAGCCGGCCCCACCGGACCCGGGCATGAGCCAGCAAACGCCGCCCAAGGGGTGCCGGACGGGGTGATATCGACTCCGATGTAGTCGTCGCGCGCCTGCGGGGGGGCGCTGGTACGCATCGGGTCGGAGAGGGGGTTGAGGGAGGCGCCCCAGAAAGTCGGGTCGGCGTCCCGCGCGTCCAGCGTGAAGCTGAGATAACCGTCGTACAGGGACTGGCTCCCTCTTTGTACCAAGTAGGAGGCCGCCACCTCGCCGGCGCCCCTTTCCGCAAACGCCCACTGCACGATCGTTCCGACTCCTGGCGGGGTCATGTCCACCGGGCTGCTCCAGGTCCGCCCGCCGTCCCTGGAAACCCGAAGGTCGACGGCCGACCCCTTCTGGTCGGCGAGGTACAGGTCGCCGTGGGTGCCGACCCGGAGCTCACCGTTGACGGGAAGCGTGACCGGCTTTCCGTCCTGGCGGTCGACAAGCGGCCAGGTCTGCCCCTCGTCGAAGCTGCGGGCTAGGAACGTCGTCGAGCCGCACTGGACCTCGGCGTAGACCGACCCGTCCGGGGCGCCTTGGGGGTAGTTGGGGTCCATGTCGGAGAATGTCTCTTGACTGGTGCCACACTGGCCGTGCTGCGGCGCCGGAGCGCTTCCGAGCAACGACACCTGTCTCCACGTGAATCCCCCGTCGAGCGTGCGGTAACACGCCCGGAAGCCGGGCAGAGGGAGCCCGAGGTTGACGGCATTGTTGCCGCACCAGTACACGACGTCCGGGTAGCCAGACGGCGAAGGCTGGCCGGGCCGCGGCGGCGCAGAGGTGAACCGCGGGTTCTCCGACTCGACGAACCCGGGGAGGCTGACCTCGTTCCAGGTCTTCCCCCCGTCTGGGCTCATCATCAGATGCGCCTCGCCGGCGGGGATCTGATCCTGGGGCGGGACTACCCCACCTTGAGGAACCGGATTTGCGGCTAGGGCGTAATAGAACAACCGGGCGGTCTCACGGTCGACGTAAAGGGCGTCGTCCTGGGGGACCCAAGTCGCACCGGCGGGCTCGTTGAAGGACCAGGTCGCTCCGTTGTCGTTGGATACCGCCAACCCGCCGGGACTGAACATGGTGCTTAGTCGAGGACCAGGTGCGCCCGGCAGGAACCCGGTGCCGGCCAGTCCAGGGGTGATGATCGCCGGTTCGTAGACCAGCCCGCCGTTCTTCAGGGCCACGACCTGCGGCTCGGAACCGCCGAAACCGGTCGCGACGAGACACGGAACCGGAGCCGACCTGGGTTGGGGTTCGACCAGGACACCACCGGATTTGTAGGCCACCGCCTGACGGTCGAGCTGGCACCCCGCGAGCCGATCACCGTTGGCGGCCCGGACCGGCTGGACCAGTCCCACGATGGCAGCACATGCCGCCACGCACGCGCCGAGCAGGAAACGTCCGCGGCGCCTGCGCATGGTTTGAATGGTTCGCCACCGGCGGGCTGATTCCTCGCCCGCCGGCAGGATCGGTCAGAGGGGCCCGGGCCTTCCCAGCAGGTAACCCTGGGCCTCGTCGCATCCGGCGCGCTTCACCATTTCGAGCTCTGCAGCCGTCTCAACACCCTCGGCCACGACCGCCAACCGAAGGCTCCGAGCAAGCTCGACCATGGCGTTGACGATCGCAGCGTCGTTGCCCGCGTCGCCGAGGCCGGACACGAAGCTCCGGTCGACCTTGAGAACGTCGATCGGGAGCCGCCGCAGGTACGCCAGCGAGGAGTACCCGGTCCCGAAGTCGTCGATGGCCAGGCGGACGCCGATCTCCTTGAGCGCGTCCAAGGCTCGCTGAGTGGCCGCCTCCGAGGTGACGATCACGCTCTCGGTTATTTCGAGGGTGAGCAGCTTGGGGTCGAGACCGGTGTCTCCGATGACACCGGCGACGAAATCTGGAAGCCCGTCGTCGGTGAACTGCCGCCCGGAGACGTTTACGGCAACGCCGACGCCCGCGCGGCCCGAGCTCGTCCACCGGGCGCAGTCGGCGACGGCATGTTCGATCACCCATCGGCCCAGCGGGAGTATGACCCCGCTCTCTTCGGCGAGAGGTATGAACTCGTCGGGTCCGACGCGCCCGAATCTGGGGTGGTCCCAACGGGCGAGAGCCTCCAGCCATACGATCCGGTCGCTCGACAGGTCGACAACCGGCTGGTAGTGAACCGAGATCTCCCCCCTCCCGGCGGCGCCGTGGAGGTCGTTGAGCAGCTCGGGTCGCCGGCGGAGGCTCCGGTCGACCGACTCGTCGTAGATCTGGAAGCCGCTGCCCCCACGGTTCTTGGCCGCGTACATGGCAGCGTCGGCGCGCAGCAGTAGCGATTCGGCGTCATCGCCCGCACCAGCTATCCCGACGCCGACGCTGGCGGACACGTAGAACTCCTGCGCCGGATCGCCGAGCCTGAAAGGTTGGGAAACGACAGCCGTTACCCGTTCGGCGACTGCTGCCGCCTCGCTTTCCGGATCGGAGAGATCCGGACAGAGGATGACGAACTCGTCGCCCCCCAGCCGAGCAAGCGTGTCGCCGGTGCGGATGACGCCGCGAAGCCGAGCCGCCACGGAGATGAGGAGAGCATCTCCTGCGCTGTGGCCGGCGAGGTCGTTGACCGACTTGAAGCGGTCGATATCGATGAACAGCACGGCGAAACCCTGTCGGTTCCTGGACGGCTTGGCGGTCAGCTGCTCCAGGCGATCCACCAGCAGCGTGCGGTTCGGCAATCCGGTGAGGCCGTCGTGCAGCGCGTTGTGCGCCAGCCGCTGCTGTTCCTCCGACAGCTCCCGGCGAAGCTTGTGGAACTCCGATTCGAATTCGCGGACGACGTTCACGATCGAACTGTCGGAGCCGATCCGCGCGAAGTCCTTCGCCGAGGCGATGGCCTTATCGCTGATGCAGAGTTCGTGCCCCCACCGCCCGAGCCTCTCATATGTCGTGTCGCGCCAGACCAGGTAGAGCTTGGTGAGCTCCCC
Source organism: Acidimicrobiales bacterium (assembly GCA_036378675.1). Taxonomy (NCBI): domain Bacteria; kingdom Bacillati; phylum Actinomycetota; class Acidimicrobiia; order Acidimicrobiales; species Acidimicrobiales bacterium. Next base: position 9,824 of record DASUWA010000051.1, on the reverse strand, counting down.
GATCGAGATGGTGTCATGGAGGGGCGCCTTGCCCGGGGCGGATATGGTGTCGCGCTCCTCGGCGGAAGGAAGCGTGCGGGTTACCAGGAACCGGCCGAGCGTGGCGGCGCCCAGCTCGGTCGTCCTGACAATGTCTTCGCGGATCTGTAGGTCGGTAGCCCTCGACGATTCCGGATGCCGGTTGTCCCACCACTGAAGGACCGCGGCCGCGATCTCGCCGGCTCGTGCCTGAACTTCGTGGCCGAGCAGTTCCAGCTGGGCGTCGAGATCCAACTCGGCGCCGGATCGCGCAGACCCGTTCACATTCACACTCGGGTCGACCTGCTCCTCGTTCAAGCGTTCCTCCTTAAGGTCCGCCACGACGATTTATCGGCGCAGAAACGGAAGGGCTGTACAGGTCCTTGGGCTACGGCCGATCCTCTCTCTGTGCGAGCGCGGCTGATGCTCAAGGTGGTGACTGTCCTCGTTCTCCTCATCTGCACGGTCATCGGAGCTCGATCGTGCAACTCGTCGAGCCCTGGGTCGAACCTCAACCCGTCGAAGGTCGTCGGGAACGGGATCGCCGGAGTCTGCGCCAACCAGGCCGCGGTGGACTCCTCCGGCGGTCAGGCGGACTCATCCGAGGTCGTATCGCCCTCGGCCCAGAACCAGCTCGACTCGGCATTGGGGCTGGTCGGGGCAAAAGCCCCGTCGTTGTCCTGTTCTACGACGACGTCGCAGCCGTAACACCTGCCCGGTTGGGGCCCCAACCCCAACCTCCTTCAGAGCGTGGGGCCCCTACCCCACGCCTGACCGTGACACCTGCCCGGTTGGGGCCTGCTATTCGACTGCCCGCTCGCGCCCTTCCCAGTAAGGGGCTCGCAGCTCACGCTTGAGCACCTTCATCGCCCCGGACAGCGGTAGCGGCTCGGCCCGGAACTCGACCCTCTTCGGGACCTTGTAGCCGGCGATCCGCTCTCGAGCCCAGTGCTGGATGTCTTCGACCGTCGGCTGCGCGCCCTCCTTCAGCACGATGATTGCGAGCACCTCCTCGCCCCACCGGTCAGAGGGCACCCCGATCACAGCGACCTGCGCCACGCCGGGGTGGCTGGCGATCGCGTTCTCCACCTCAGCCGAGTACACGTTCTCCCCGCCGGTGACGATCATGTCCTTCACCCGGTCGATGAGGTACACGTAACCCGCCGAATCGACGTAGCCGGCGTCGCCGGTGTGGTACCAGCCTCCCCTGAAGGCGGCCTCCGTCTCTTCGGGACGGTTCCAGTACTCGCGCATGTAATTGCCCGCCTGCGCGCACACCTCGCCGGTCTCCCCGGGTTTCAGAATGTTTCCTGCCTCGTCCTGGATCGATACCACCGAGCCGGGCATCGGCCGCCCTGCCGACCGCAGCAAGTCACCGCCTGCACGGTGCTCTTCCGGCCCCAGGCAGGTGAGCAGCCCGCAGTTCTCGGTCATCCCGTACCCCTGGTAGATGGACATGTCCGGGAAGGTGTCGAGGACTCGCTGGAGCAGCGCGGTCGACATGGGGGAAGCGCCGTAGACCAGGCTGTGCAGCGACGACAGGCGCTCCGGCTTGAAGTCGGGATGGTCGAGCAGCATCGAGATCATGGTCGGGACCATCACGGTCATGTTCACGTGGTGCTGTTCCACGGCTTCAAGCACCTTCGCCGGATCGAACAAAGCGACATAGGCGGTGAGTCCGCCGACCGCCGGAATGGCGAGGATGGCACCTAGCGAAGCGGCGTGGAACATCGGCGTCTGGTGCAGGTACACGAAGTCCTGATCCATCCCGAATCGCGTCGCCACCTTGTAGAGATCGAGCATGAGTGCCCGCTGATCGATCACCACGCCTTTCGGCAATCCGGTCGTCCCGCCCGTGTACATGAGGATCGAGATGTCGTCCTCGTCGGGCTCGGCGGGAAGCACGTTGTCGCCGGCCGCGACGACGTCTTCGTAAGACGCGTCGTGCGCCACATCGCCGCCAAAGGTGTCGCCCACCAGAACCAGCTTCTCCAGGCCGGCTTCTTCACGGATCTTCTCGATGTGTGAAGCGAAGAAGGCGTCGGCGAAGCACACCTTGGATCCCGAGTCCTTCAAGATGAACGACAGCTCCATCGGGGCAAGCCTGAGGTTCAGCGGGTTGATGATGCTCCCGGAGAGCAAGGACGCGTGGTACAGCTCGAGATAGTGGTGTCCGTTGAGGGTCATCACCGCGTAGCGGTCGCCCTTTTCTACGCCAAGCTCGGTGCGCATGCCGTCGGCCAGGCGGTTGACCCGCTCGAGGTGCTGCTCGTAGCTGGCGACGAACTCGCCGTCGACCGACGCCGGCTCGGACGTCAGCCGCTCGACGGTCGGGAGCAGGTAGCGGTGGTAAACGAGCTCTTTCATTGGTGACCTCCGGGCCGGATGTTACGCTCACCGCCCGCTTTAGGCCGACGGCGGTGGCCTGACCGGCGAACCGGCACGTCGCCCTGATCGGCATTGCGACCGGCGAGCGCCGGAATAAATAGCCAAACTCAGGAAAACGGGCCTTCCTGCCGATAACTCCCGGGTGGTTGACCTCACAGAAATCCTTGCCCATCTGATCGAACAAGGCGGTTCGGATCTTCACCTAGGGGCCAACAGCCCGCCCAGGGTGCGGGTCAACGCCGACCTCCGGCCGGCGCCGTTCCCGGCGCTCAACGCCACCGCCTTGCAGGCGGTGCTCGCCAAGGTTCTGCCCGCCGACCGTTACGAGGAGTACGAGCGCACCGGCGAGGCGGACTTCTCTTTGTCGGTTCCCGGCATCGGGCGGTTCCGCGGGAACGCGTGCCGCCAGCGGGGCAGCGCGGCCATCGTCCTTCGGCGGGTGCTGCCGAACGCGGTGACCGCCGAGGCGCTCGGGTTGCCGCCGATCGTCACCAGGCTGTCCACCGAGCACCGGGGCATGATCCTGGTCACGGGACCGACGGGTTCGGGTAAGACCACCACGCTCGCGGCGATGATCGACCACATCAACAGCACCCGGGCCTGCAAGATCGTCACCATCGAAGATCCGATCGAGGTAATCCACACCGACAAGCGATCGGTCATCTGGCAACGGGAGATCGGCACCGACACGAACGACTACGCCCAGGCGATGCGGCGAGTGCTTCGCCAGGACCCCGACGTGATCTTCATCGGCGAGATGCGCGACACCGAGACCGTGAACGCGGCTCTCAGTGCGGCCGAAACCGGCCACCTGGTCCTCTCCACCCTCCACACCGCGAACGCCACGGACACGGTGAACCGGATCGTCGACTTCTTCCCTTCCTACCAGCAGAAGCAGGTCCGCCTGACTCTCGCCGGCGTGTTGAAGGGGGTCCTGAGCCAGCGCCTTGTTCCGCTCGCCAGCGGCGAGGGACGGGCGGCAGCGATCGAAGCGATGGTCGTCACCGGGCGGATCGCCGACAAGATCGTCGACCCTTCGAGCGGCGGCGACACCATCGAGAAACAGATCGAGGACGGCGAGTACCTCGGCATGCAGACGTTCGACCAGAGCCTGTTCCGCCTGGTGCAAAGCGGCGAGATATCTCTGCGCTCCGCGATGGCCGCGTCAACCAACCCTCACGATTTGCGCGTCGCCCTGGAGACCGCCGGGGTACTCGCGGTCGGAGCGGTCTAGCGGTCTAGCTCCAGCTGCTCAGGGGAGCAGCGTGAAGCGCAGCTCCTCCTCGCCGGTCAAGCGGGCGTCGAGGGTTCGTCCGTCGAGAAGGGGCGCCACCGCGTCCTCCACGAATACTCTGCACCCCTCCTGCTCGATCACTTGATCGCTGGGTCCGGGCTGTTCGGTGAGAGCAAGGCCGAGCTCGACCTGGTTACCGTCGTTGCCCCTCGAGGAGATCCGCAGTCCTGCGCCGGGGTGGTCCGATACCAGATCCTGGATGGCATCGGCGGCTTCGGCAGTCACGGTGAGCAATGTCGTCCTCCAATCGTTCCGAGGTTCGCGAACGCGAGTCCCTGCAATACCCAATCCCAGCCGGTCTAATCAGCCGACCTCCGCACGGGCTTCCGCCACCAGCATGAACGCCGCTGCCATGCGCCCCCCGCACTGCCGACCGCGTGGGATCCTCTTCCGAATGAGCGGGACGAGAGGGCCATCATCATTGCGGACGGTTCTTCTCGCCGGAACGGTTCCTGTTGCTGCCATGCTCGTTTCGTGCTCCAGCGGGTCGAACCCTGGGTCCGCGCCGACCAAGACAGCCGGGTTGCGGACGGTCACAACTTCGGTGCCGCCTTTCGCTACATCGACGACAACGGTGCAGAGCCGGACGCCTGCCGACACCTGGGGCACCTACGACCGTGACGTCGCTAGAACCGGAAATGATCCCAGCTCGCCTCGTGTTTCCAACCCCCGTCCCGAGTGGACGAGTGTCGACCTGGACGGTTCCGTGTACGCGCAGCCGCTCGTCATCGGATCAACTGTCATCGCCGCGACGGAGAACAACACCGTCTACTCGCTGGACGTGCGCTCGGGAAGAGTGAACTGGTCGCACCACCTGGCAAGCCCCGTCTCCGGAAGTTCGCTCCGGTGCGGCAACATCGACCCGTCCGGGATCACGGGAACCCCGGTGGCGGACGCAGCGACCCACGCCTTGTGGGTCGTGACCTTTTCGTCGCCGTTTGCCCACACTCTCTGGGAAATTGACCTCGGCAGCGGCCGCGTTCTCGGGGCCCGACCTGCAGACCCACCCGGATCAGACCCGTCGACCGAGCAGCAACGCGGAGCGCTTACTTTGTCCTCCGGGCGGGTGTACATCCCGTACGGGGGCCTGTACGGCGACTGCGGCAAGTACCACGGTTGGCTCGTCGGGCTCAGCGCTACGTCTCCGGCGAACCGGACGATGGTCACCTATGAAACTCCCGCGACCGGGGCCGGCATTTGGGCTCCCGGCGGCCCGGTCGTCGACGGCGCCGGCGACATTTTTGTCGCGACCGGCAACGGCGTTCCCGTCGACGTACCGGGTGACGCAAACAGCGTGATCAAGCTCGACCCGTCCCTAAACGTTCTCGGCCGGTTCACCGCGCCCGACTTCCAGAATCTGTCAGCGACCGACACCGACCTCGGTTCGGTGTCGCCGATCATCACGGCGGGCGGGGATGTGCTGCAGGTCGGCAAGGAGGGCACCGGTTACCTGCTCGGACCGAACCTGGGTTCGCCGCTGCAAACCTTGCACGTCTGTTCCGGCGGGTTCGGTGCGGCGGCCACCACCGCGGACAACATCTACCTCTCCTGCTTCGACGGCCTCTACGCACTCGACAACCGGGACGCCGGGCACCTGTCTCCCACCTGGGCGGCTACCGGCATCAAGCCGGGGCCTCCGATCGTGTCGGGTGGAGCCGTCTGGACCGTCGACCGCAGCGGTGCCCTCGACGGCTTCAGCGAAACGACCGGAAAGATGGTGTACACATATCCCGTCACTGTGGCGGGGTCTTTTCCCACGCTCTGCGCCGATGCGGGAAAACTGCTCGTCTCCGACGGCAACCGAATCATCGCCTTCGGGGGTGTCTGAAGCAGGGTCCTTGCTTTCGCGGCCGCGATCAGGGAGTATTTCACCCCGGGGAAGGCTCCTTGGCGGGAGACGTGGGCGGTTCTGCATCTTTTAGCGCGCACACGAGGGAGTCCCATGGAGACCAAGAACCACAATCCTTCGTTCACCGTCAGCCTCCGCGGCTACGACCGGGAGGAGGTCGACGACTACCTCGACTCGCTCGCTGAAGCGCTCGAGCAGGTGGACGCGGCGGAGGAACACACTCGTCAGTTGCAAGCTCACATCAACCGGCTCAACGCCCGAATCAAGGAGCTCGAGGACCGGATGTCCTCAGAGAGCCCGAAGTCCGGGATGCTACTTGGCGAGCGGATCGGCATCCTGCTCCGTCAGGCCGAGGAGACAGCCGAGGAGACCATGACCCGCGCCGAGGCGCAGGCCGCCAAGATCGTCAGTGTCGCCGAGCAGCGCGCGGAGGAGGCCGAGCAGGTCGTGCGTTCCGCAACCGCGAGAGGCGAAGAACAGGCGCGGCGCATCGAGTCGGCCGCGCGGACCGACGCGACCGAGATAATCGCCGAAGCGGAGGCTCGGGCGACGGCTCGTACCCGCCAGATCGAGCAGTGGGCCGAGCAGGTCATCTCCCACACGCGCGCCGAGGAGGCCCGGATGCTGGGAGATCAAAAGGTTGCTCGCGAGCGTTTCGCCGTTGAAATGGCCGATCTCGAATCGAAACGGGTAGCCGCCCAGCAGACGCTGTCAGAGCTGCGCGATGCGCTTGGCAACGCGATCGGGATCGTGACGATCGAGCCGGAAAAAGAGACCCCCGTCTCCGATGCCATCCCCTCGACTCAGGCAGAGCGCGACGAGGCTGACGAGCCGGAGGCTTTGGCGCCGGCACACGCCGTCAACGACGAGGACATCACAGATGCGGATGGCGACGAGGACGACGACGAGCAGTTCGAGCAGAAGCTCGAGGCGTGGGTCAACTGGACCGGCGACGCCGACGGGCCAAGGCTCCGCGACCAAAGATAGTTGCGACTACCGGTAGTTCACGACGAAGAGCTGGGTCAGGTTGAGGGTGCCGTTGTCGTTGTACAACCCACCGCCGGACTCACCGCCGCCCTGGATGAGAACGTTGTGGCGGTGACCCCAGCAACCCGGATCGCCGGCTGACTGGCAGTCGACGTTCGGGCTGTTAGCCCCGTCGTCGTACATCCACACATAGTCCGCCGACAGCGCGGTCGGATATCCCATGGCCAGGTTCGATCCCCACGTGTATCCGGCCGGGCCGGTCGGGTCGGTGTTGTTGCGCGCACCGTTGTAAGCCATCGAATCCAGATTCGAGTTCTCGGGCATCTGGGGGAGCCCGCGCACTGCTCGTTCTGCATTCGCGACCGCGACAAGCTGAGCGATCGTCGAGAGGCTGCCGTAGTTGGAAGGTAGAGAGAGCGGCCCGTAACCCTCGCCTGACAGTGCGGAGTCGATGTTGGACAGAGCAGACTTGTCGCAAGCCGACGCGCTGTACGAGTTGCTGAAGCAGGCGGAGTAGAAGTCCCCCGATGGCGGCATCGACCGAGCCGGATCCTGGTTGGGAGGAAGCTGGCTCGAACCCGGAGGCCCCGATCCGGTCGAGGACGCTGTCAGGGGAGCGTCCATGGATGCAACGCTGCCGGTGTCGGTTGCGAGCCAGTAGCCGCCGTTGCCGGCGCTGGTGATTCCGACCGCATGCTGCCCGTTAGCAGGGAAATTGTTGGCGGCGGAACCGTGGAACTGTGCGTCACCGAACGTGAAGACGCCGCCGTCCCTTGCCACCAGCCAGTAGCCGTGGCTGTCGGGCGTCGTGGCCATTCCCGACACGGGTTGGTTCAACCTCTGGGCTCCCGTCGAACCGTAGAAACCTGCGTCACCAAATGTGAAGATCCCACCGTCACTCGCCACCAACCAATAACCACGACCGTCAGGAGTGGAAGCCATCCCCACGACCGGCTGGTTCAACCTCTCTGCTCCCGTCGAACCGAAGAAACCCGCATCACCAAACGTGAAGACTCCTCCGTCGCTTGCCACCAACCAATAACCACGACCGTCAGGAGTGGAAGCCATCCCCACGACCGGCTGGTTCAACCTCTCTGCTCCCGTCGAACCGAAGAAACCCGCATCACCAAACGTGAAAACTCCTCCGTCGCTTGCCACCAGCCAATAACCGTTGCTGCTCGGAGTGAGGGCAGAGCCGACGATTGGACGGGTCAACTGTGTCCCGGTCATATCGCCGAGGACGGGGGCCGGCGAGTCGGCTACCACGGTCCCGTTCGGATAGGCGGCCCAGAAACCGTTGCCCCCGGTGCGGATGCCCTCACCGACCGATCTGGCCCCGCTGTAACGAACCGTTGGGGAGCCCGCCGGCATATGGCTTAGAGCCAGGCGGGTCGAGAGCATGTCCGGTGATTGCGCCAGATTCGTCTGGTGAGCCGTCCCGTGCATGCTCGCGCCGTGAGCGCTTCGTTGGACCGGGTCGATAACCGTACGAGTCAACGCCGCGCCAATGCTCAGAGTCAGAAGGGTGGCCACCGATGCAGCCGCCGCGCCCGTTCTTGTGCATACCCGCCCACGAGTGGTCATGACTGCCTATCGGGCAGTGATCACTTCGAGCGGACTTCTTCCGGATTATCCCGCCTGAACTAACTAGTTCCGTCACCGACGTGCTGGAAGAAGAACATGACGCGTACGGAAAACTCCGCAATGCTGGCTCTGCCCGGCAAACCGGAAAACTGGAACATTTCGCGAAACACATCCCGGTCTCTCATGCACCGGCTATTGACAGGACGGCCCGGGCTGGGGCTTTAGTGCTAAAGCGGTGGGTCGTCCTCCAGCGGGGCCGGTCGCATGGGGTCATCGAGCCGGAAAATCCAGAAGGCGGGCCCGGCAGGGCCCGCCTTCCTCGGTCGGAGTTTCGATTCCGATCGCCCTCTCCCGAGGGCTCTTGCTACTTGAGCTCGACGGTGGCGCCGGCGCCTTCGAGTTGCGCCTTGGCCTTCTCGGCGTCTTCTTTGCTCACCTTCTCGAGGACCGGCTTGGGAGCCGCGTCCACCAGGTCCTTCGCCTCCTTGAGGCCGAGGCTCGTGAGTGCACGGACCTCCTTGATCACCTGGATCTTCTTGTCCCCCGCAGCGGAGAGGATGACGTCGAACTCGTCCTGCTCTTCCTCTGCCGGCGCCTCACCACCGCCGCCGGCGGCGCCTGCTGCCGGCGCTGCTGCGACAGCTACTGGCGCGGCTGCGGTTACGCCGAAGCGCTCCTCGAAGTCCTTGATGAGCTCGGATAGCTCGAGGACTGAGAGCGAGGCGATGCTGTCGAGAATCTCTTCCTTGGTTGCCATTTCTTGGTTACTCCTACTCCTGGGTTCGGTCTGGGTTGCTGGGCCGGGTGGGCCTATTCGGCTGATGTTTCGTTATCGGCGCCGGCTTCGGCTTCGGCTTCAACCGGTGCGGCCTCTGCTGTCGGCGCCGCAGCTTCTGCTGCCGGCGCCGCAGCTTCGGCGGGACCTTCCGGCTCGCCGCCGGCCCGCTGGTCTCGAAGAGCGACCAGCCCGTAGGCGAGATTCCGCGGAAGCGCCTGCATGAGGCTGGCGAACTGCTGAAGCGGGGCTGCCATCAACCCGGCGAGGCGGGCGAGCAGCTGTTCGCGCGACGGCAGGTCGGCAAGCGCGGCGGTCTCTCTAGGTCCGATCACCTTGTCGCCTAGCACGCCGCCCTTGATGACGAGCAGCGGGTTGGTTCGCGAGTAGTCCCGCAGCGACTTGGCTACCGCAGCAGCGTCGCCGCTGACGAAGGCGATCGCCGTCGGGCCGGTCAGCAGCTCGTCGAGCGCCTCGAGCCCTGACTGCTTGGCAGCCAGCCTCACGAGGGTGTTCTTGAAGATCTTGTACTCGCCGCCGTTCGTGCGCAGGCTCCTGCGCAGGCCGGCAAGGTCCTTGACCGTGAGCCCGCGGTACTCGGTGAGAATCACCGCATCCGCGTCGTCCAAGTGCTGGCGCACTTCGTCGACGACGGCAACCTTCTCGGCTCTCGGGTTGTCCAACTGGTCACCTCCTCCTTCACGTGTTTCGCCTGTCGCGCGCGGCGGGCACACCCCGGGAGGGGAAGATGCCTCACTCGCCTCGTCAGGCCGGGTGCAAGACCCACTTAGGCGCCCGAGGGCGCACCGGATGTCTTCGGCTTGGAAAGCTCAGCCATGATAGCCGCCCGCCGCAGGGGCTGATCGCGTGTTGAACCATGGACCGGGCATGGAACAAGCCTTTATTCACGATTTGGCACCTCACAGGTG